>DAIOEQ010000087.1:0-2164 GCA_036746215.1 Prevotella sp. | reverse complement strand
CCTGTCCTCTTCGGCGCTGTCCATCCGACAGGCAAAAAACTTGCTGCAGCCACATCGCACATGACCATTCTCCGCCAGGATGCGGCGTTGACCGTCATGGGCAACGACGCCTTGGGTTTCGCCGTTATCAGCAATGATGATGCCTGGCCAGCGGTCATCGGATACTCCACCGAGCCTTTTGGCGTGGAGAAAAATGGCGGTCTCCAATGGTTTCTCGCCACAGCGGGAGCAGCCATGAGCCAAAACCGCCACAATGCGCCCGTGGTGCCCGACGGCGACTTCAAGGCAAGCGTGGAACCACTTGTGTCGACCCTTTGGGCGCAAGACACGCCCTACAACGACCAGTGCCCCACGCTGTCGGGCGGCGACCCCTATCCCACAGGATGTGTGGCCACGGCCCTATCGCAAATCATGTATTACTGGAAGTATCCTGTGCATGGCTCGGGCAAGGCCACACTGAGCGTGACGGCCGAAGGGGCGGGCGGCATCATCTCAGTAGACTTCGGGGCGGCCACCTACGACTGGGGCAATATGCTGCTGGATTACGAGACAAGCAAGTATGACGATGCCCAGGCGAATGCCGTGTCAACGCTCATGCTTCATTGCGGTGTTGCCGTCGGCATGAACTACAACCCCACGGGCAGTGGCGCTTATTCGCACGAGGCGCGTTATGGCATGATCCATTATTTCAATTACAACCCTGGCATCAACCTCTTGACTCGCAATTATTACTCCACGTCGGAGTGGATGAAGCTCATCTACACGGAGCTCAACGCCGGGCGACCGGTCTATTACACGGGCGTCGATCCCAGTCAGGGCGGGCATGCCTTCGTGTGCGATGGCTATGACGCCAACGGCTACCTGCACATTAACTGGGGCTGGGGCCCCAAGGGAGGCAATGGCTACTTTGACGTGGCGCTGCTCAATCCCACCGGCTACTCGTTCCGCAACAGCCAGAATATGCTCGTGGGCATTGCGCCCACGCAGGTCATGGACTACGCCTCTCATGTCATCGGCGATGATGCGCTGACCGTGAGCCGCATCAACAAGGCCTTGCTCAACGTCAACGGAGGGTCCATGTACAACTTGACAGGTGAGACTTTCACAGGCGAGATAGCCCTGCTGATGGACATGGGTGACAGTTTGAAGGTGCTCAAGTCTGTCGCTGCCAACAACATCGCCAACTATTATAATGTGGGCTCGCTCAGCGGTATGGTGCGTTTGCAGACCTCCAGCTTGAAGGACGGCTCATATCGTCTTTTTGTCGGCGCCAAGTCGGATAAGGACAAGGGGTGGCAGCTCGTCCGCCGCGCAGAAGGAATGACAAACAGTTATCGGATGGTCGTAAGCAATGGAGACTATACCCTTGTGCCTGTCACAAGCGATTCTTGGGCGACAGGCATTGACCGTGTTACGTACTCCAAGCAGCAAGTGCACAAAGGCGTTTACAGCTTGGATGGCCGATACCTTGGCACCAGCGTGGACAGGCTCGGCAAGGGAATCTATATTGTAAACGGTAAAAAAATGATGAAATGATGAAGAAGCTGTTTTCTTTTCTGATGCTCATGGCGCTTGCCTCGGTAATGGCGGTCTTTAGTTCTTGCAACAAGGATGACAACGACACGCCTGATGACGCCTATAAATACTTGCGCCGTTCGTTCACCGGCAAACTCATCTGCCAAGATGAGAGCCGTGCCGATTCGGTAGTCATGGACACGCTCGATGCCTCATGGAACATCGATTCCAACAACCGGCTTACCATAAACAATGTGCCGCTGAGCAAGATGTTGGTGGGCGTGGACAACACAGACCTGACAGAGGCTGTGCGCGCTATGGCCACGCAAACGCTCACGGCTGACATATCCGTCATCCATGTGTCGCCCATCGTCTTCACCGTGTCCCCGCAAGAGCTGTCCATCACCGTCCGTTTCGACGGAGCAGACCACCCATTGCGCGTTACGTTCGCCAGTGGAGCCAACCTCAGTTGGGGCTCCTACAGCGTCAACGACCAATCTGTGGTCATCAACATCATGGAGACCGGCGTCTACCTTGACGGAAGCACCACTAACTTGTTGCCGGAGCGTAAACCCCTGTTGTGGTCCACTGAGCAGAAGGTGCATCCAGTGATGTGAACTTGATGATGCTGTGATATGACAAAAACTTA
>DAIOEQ010000086.1:4272-8097 GCA_036746215.1 Prevotella sp. | reverse complement strand
CGGCTTTTCGAAACGCTAAGAAATTACAACAAGAAGACATTCATGTCAGACCTCATGGCCGGCATTATCGTAGGCATCGTCGCCCTTCCGCTCGCCATCGCCTTCGGCATAGCCTCAGGCGTGACGCCCGAGAAAGGTATCATCACCGCCATTGTGGCTGGTTTTATCATATCGCTGCTTGGTGGCAGCAAGGTGCAAATAGGCGGTCCGACAGGCGCGTTCATCGTCATCATCTACGGCATCATCCAACAATATGGTTTCGAAGGACTAACCATCGCCACCCTGATGGCCGGTGCTTTTCTCATTTTGTTTGGATTGCTCCACCTGGGCACCATTATCAAGTTTATCCCCTACCCCATCGTAGTCGGGTTCACCAGCGGCATAGCCGTGACCATCTTCACCACACAAATCAAAGACCTATTCGGCCTCACAATAGAAAAAGTCCCAAGCGACTTCATAGAGAAATGGCAATGTTACCTTTGTCATCTTGACACCATCGATTGGTGGTGTGCCGGCGTGGGCCTCCTCAGCGTGGCCATCATCGCCCTCACCCCCCGTTTCAGCAAGAAGATTCCCGGTTCGCTTGTGGCCATCATCGTCATGACCATCGGAGCACTTGCCCTCAAGCATTACGCAGGCGTAACCACCATAGAGACCATCGGCGACCGCTTTTCTGTGAGCAACACCATTCCCGACGCCCACATGCCCGCCCTTACATGGGAAAACATCAAGAGCCTTGTCTCCCCCGCTCTCACCATCGCAGTGCTCGGCGCCATCGAATCGTTGCTCTCAGCCACCGTGGCCGATGGCGTGATAGGCGACCACCACAACTCAAACACTGAACTCATCGCACAAGGAGTGGCCAACCTTGCGTCGCCCATCTTCGGCGGCATCCCCGCCACGGGCGCCATCGCCCGCACGATGACCAACATCAACAATGGCGGCAAGACCCCAGTGGCCGGCATCATCCACGCCATCACCCTCTCCCTCATTTTCCTTTTCTTCATGCCCTTGGCCAAATACATCCCCATGGCCTGCCTGGCAGGCGTGCTGGTCATCGTGTCCTATGGCATGTGCGGTTGGCGTTCCTTCCTTGCCCTGATGAAAAATCCCAAGAGCGACGTGACCGTGCTCCTGATCACCTTTTTCCTCACCATCATCTTCGACCTTACCGTGGCCATTGAGGTGGGCCTCATCATCGCCTGCCTGCTGTTCATGAAACGCATGTCGGAGACCACCGACGTGAAGGTTATCATGAATGAGATCAACGAAGACAGTGACATGATCAAAGGCAACATTGAGCACCTCACCATTCCGAAAGGCGTCGAGGTCTACGAGATAAACGGTCCTTACTTTTTCGGGGCCGGCAACCGCTTTGAGGAAATCATGGCCACATTTGGCGACCGTCCAAAAGTGCGAATCATCCGAATGAGGAAAGTGCCTTTTGTCGACTCCACAGGGATACACAATCTCACAAACCTCTGTGCAATGAGCCAAAAAGAAGGCATACAAGTGGTACTTTCAGGCGTTGTCCCAAAAGTACACGCAGCCCTTCAGAAGGCAGGTTTCTACGATTTTGTGGGAGAAAAGAACATTTGCAGCCACATCAACATCGCCTTAGAACGGGCCAAGGAAATACTCAACAAGGATTAAGGTGAGTTCCACAGATTTTCACCTTTACAGAACCCATCATAACACAAACAGAAAAAATCCCAACGACACCAAACGCACACGCTTTTGGCTTCGTTGGGATTTACCATGACTGGGACATTCGCCATTCAAAAGCTGCACGAATGCCTCATTTCATTTATTCGTCAAAGTTGAGCTCCGGCGCCTTCTCCGCTCCCGTCGCCGCCTCAAACTTCGTCATTTTTTCAAAGCCGAAGACACCCGCGAATATGACATTGGGGAACGAGCGCACATCCTTGTTGTAGTTCTGCACGGCGTCATTGTACTTCTGCCGCGCCTCATTGATGCGGTTCTCCGTACCCTCCAACTGCACCTGCAGGCTTCTGAAGTTCTCGCTTGCCTTCAGTTCCGGATAATTCTCGCTCACAGCCATCAGTCTGCCCAACGCCTGCGACAACTCGCCTTGCGCATTTTGGAAGGCCTTCAACTTGTCAGGCGTAAGATTATCGACATCGAGCTTCACTTGTGTGGCGGCGGCACGCGCCTTTACCACAGCGTCGAACGTTTCCTTCTCATGCTTCGCGTAGGCTTGTACCGTCTTCGCCAAGTTAGGGATGAGGTCGGCGCGACGCTGATAAGTGGCTTCCACATTGGCCAAAGCCGTAGTGGCCGCCTCCTGGTCACTGACCATGCCGTTGTAAGCGCTGCAACCGCCCATGAAAGCGATTACGACAACCACGACAACAGCCAAAAGAATTTTGTTACCTTTCTTCATATTTGTTCTACTTTTGTTATTTGTCAAAAACTACATCACCAGCCACCGCTGGCACCTCCGCCGCCAAAGCTGCCACCACCAAAGCTACCACCGATGGAACCGCCTCCGCCAAAGCCGCCTCCACCACCAAACATAAACGGGGGGAACCAGTCATCGTGGTTGCGGCGGTTACGTCTGGCTTTCTTGGGCTTTTTCATGATTCCCAAGGCAACGAGCAACAACTTAACCAGCTGCCACGTGGGCCACCCCAAGCATACCAAAAGGGCAAGCAGAGCAAAAATCCAGTCGCCAGCAGACTCTCCATCAGCCTCATCGACCGACGAGACACCAGTCTTGCCCGTCTTAAACTTGTTGTATAATGCCTTGGCAGTCTCAACCACCATCGCGTCTGTCTGATTGACTTTCATGTTTTTCACGATGCAAGCGCGAGCTATGTCATCACACTCAACATCCGTGAGGTCGGCCTCCAGCCCCATGCCTGGCGCAACGGTATACCGACGATCATCGATGGCCACCACAACCACCAATCCACGATTATCCTTCTTCGTGCCGACGCCATACTTGTTGCCCAAGTCCTCGGCCATGCGGAACGTGTCACCGTTCTTGACATGCCGCGCCACGACAAACACCGCCTGGATACCACACTCCACCTGGAGCCGGCGCAGATAGACGTCAGCTGTGTCGCGCAAGGCTGGCGAGAGCACGCCGTCAGGGTCGCAGACATAGCGATTGCGATCCTGCAAGTGCACCATTTCCAAGTTGTCAGCTGACCACGTTGTGGCACCTACGCACAAAGAAACGCACGCCATCATGGCCACAAGCATCCACCTCACCCCTATCCATTTCGCAAGCCGAGAAGCACCTATCATGAGCAAATCCTTATTTATCAGTTGTTAGGTCCCTTACTATTTGATAACAAGCGCCTTCGTGATTTTCACATCCCACACAGGCCTGTCGTAGTCATCGGTCTCAACGTAGTCTATGTCGCGCACCACATTGAGTCCCTTTACCACCTCGCCAAACACCGTGTACTGTCCATCGAGGTGAGGTGTCCCGCCATACTTACGGTAAGCGTCGCGCACCTCAGGTGTCAGCTGCACCTTGCCTCCTGTGGTCTCGTCAAGGCGAGCTTGCATCTTGTCGAGCGCCATCGAGCTGTAAGTCGTTCCCCAAACGATATAGAATTGCGCCGCCGACGACTGTCGTTCCGGGTTGACGGCATCCCCCTCACGCGCCGCCGCCAATACGCCCCGCTTGTGGAAATACTTCGGGTAGACGATCTCCGCCGGTATGCGATAGCCGAGGTCATATTCGCCCACACTTGCTCCCGGCTTGGCGTGACGCGTGGTGGAGTCGCCCGTCTGAATCATGAAGTCGGCAATGACGCGATGCCACAGGATGCCATCATAGTACCCCGACCG
>DAIOEQ010000086.1:0-4243 GCA_036746215.1 Prevotella sp. | reverse complement strand
CACCACCAGCGAGTCCACTTGCGCCCACAAGGGCAGCTGAACGAACACGCAAGACCATAAAAGAAATAACTTTTTTATCATTTCGCTAACCATTTATAACGGCCATCGCCCCACTAAAAAGCAATCGATAGCCACAAATCTTTTCAGTTGTAAAATTACAAAAAAGGCTTTAATTTAAGCCCAATTGTGCTCAAATTTATTAATTTTTCAGATATTCGTTATTTGGGATCGTTATTTTCTTTGCCTTTCAATAGAAAAAGGTTAAATTTGCAAAGAAAAGTGATTTGCCGCCATAGCGGCATGCCACATACAAATGACAAACAACAAACATTAGGAAATGAACAAGAAAATACTGGTCCCCCTGGTTATCGTCATCCTGCTGTTGGCAGGTGGTGCAGCATGGCTCTACATTAATCTCAACAAACAAAAAGAAGAGAACAAGGCCATGCAAGAGTTGGCAGCACTCGACAAGAAAGAAATGGAAAACGAGTATCAGCAGTTTGCCAACCAATACAGCGAGATGAAGACGCAAATCAACAACGACTCCATCGTGGCCCAACTGACCCGCGAACAGGAACGCACCCAACGCCTGCTGCAGGAATTGAAGGAGACCAAAAGCTCAGACGCCAAGGAAATCGCGCGCTTGAAAAAGGAATTGTCCACCGTCCGCGCCGTGCTTCGCAGCTACGTGATGCAGATTGACTCACTCAACAGGCTCAATCAGAATCTCACGGCAGAGAACACACGCATCAAAGGTCAGTATGAACAGGCCAACAAGCAGATTGAAGGTTTGAGCTCGGAGAAGCAGTCGTTGTCGGAGCAAGTGGCCATCGCCGCCCAACTCGACGCCATCAACATCAACCTGACACAACTCGACAAGCGCCAGAAAGCCACCAAAAAGCTCAAGAAGGCCAAGGCCCTGCAAGTGAGCTTCTCCTTGGCCAAGAACGTTACTGCCGCAAATGGCATGAAGACAGTGTACGTTCGCATCAACACGCCAACAGGTGCCCTGCTGGGAGGCGGAGAGGCGTTCCATTACGAAAACAAGTCACTTCAGTGCACCATGAAGAAGTCTGTGGAATATGGCGGCAAGGAGACCCCCTTGACCTTATATTATAACATCAACCAAGCGCTGGAGGGTGGCACCTACCGTGTGAGCATTTTTGCAGACGGAAACATGATAGGCAGCAAGAGTTTCACACTTGACTAAAAGCAGAAATATGAGAAAGTTCGCTTTCATCATCAGTTTGTTAGGCGTTGTCATGACGGCTCATGGTCAACGGGTGCTAAGCCTTGACAGTTGCCGTGCCTTGGCCCTGCGAAACAACAAGCAGGTCAATGTGGCACGTTTGAGCAAGGATGTCGCCTTCAACACCCGCAAGGCCACCCGAACCAAGAGCCTGCCCAAGATTGATGTCGTCGCCGGTTATCAGTTCACAAGTCGCGACATCAACCTCCTGAGCAAGTCACAGAAAAGCAGACTTAACAGTATCGGCACCAACACCGTGAACAAGGTTACAGGCGACCTGACGGGTAGCGTGACGGATTACATCACAAACCTGGTGGGCCAAGGCGTTATCACGCCCGACCAAGCGCAGCAGTTGGGCTCACTGTTACAGCAAGCGGGCAATGGACCCATTGCCCAATATGTCAGTTCTTTCGGCAACGCGCTGGGTAAAGAGATTGTGGATGCGTTCAAGACAAAAACGCAAAACGTGTTCGGGGGAGCCATCATGTTGCGCCAGCCTGTCTACATGGGCGGAGCCATCACTGCAGCCAATCGCATGGCCGACATATCAGAGACCATGGCGGACAACGACTTGGACTTGAAGACGCAAGCCACTCTTTACAACATCGACCAGACCTACTGGACCGTCGTGTCGCTCAAGCAAAAGCAGAAGTTGGCCGTCAGCTACCGCGACTTGGTGAAAAAACTCGATGAAGACGTGCACCGGATGATCAAGGAAGGCGTGGCCACTCGCGCCGACGGACTGAAGGTCGACGTAAAGGTCAATGAGGCAGACATGCAAATCACCCAAGTGGAAGATGGGTTGTCCCTTGCCCGGATGTTGCTATGCCAATTGTGCGGACTGTCCATGGACGACAACATCACCCTGGCCGACGAGGATAGAGACAACCTCAGCGCGGCCACTTACGGCGTGTCTTCCTCAGCCGACTCCATTCAAGGCACACGTCCCGAAATCCGTTTGCTCCAAAACGCAGTCGACTTGAGTCAGCAATCCACTAAGTTGGTGCGTTCCGCCTACCTGCCGCACGTGGCCTTGACTGCAGGCTACATGATTTCAAATCCCAACGTATACAATGGTTTCCAGCGCAATTTCTCTGGAGCGTGGAACATCGGCGTGATGGTTCAAGTCCCCATATGGAACTGGTTTGAGGGTAAGTACAAAGTGAGCGCGGCCAAAACCGCCACGGCCATGGCGCAGATGGAACTCGCCGACACACAAGAGAAGATCAATTTGCAGGTGGCGCAAAGCCGATTTAAGGTGAAGGAAGCGCACAAACGATTGTCCATGGCTGAGAAAAACATCAAAAGCGCCGAAGAAAACCTTCGTTGCGCGCAGGTGGGATTTCGCGAGGGAGTCATGGAGTCGACGGACGTGCTGGCAGCGCAAACCGCATGGCAACAGGCGCAGAGCCAAAAGATTGACGCAGAAGTAGACATGCGCCTCAGTCAAGTCAACCTACAAAAGGCCCTTGGTCTTTTAAAATAACACAAGAACATTCATACCAACCGCATAAGAAATAAAAAAATCACCCATGTCAGCAAAAACACAACATAACAACATTCTTCTTGCCGTGATTGGCTTCACCACCGCAGTTGTCGTGGTGGGCCTAATTGGCTTTTTCACCTTGGGGAAGACCGACGAGACCATTCAGGGTGAAGTGGAAGTGTCAGAGTTTCGAGTCAGCTGCAAATTGCCAAGTCGTGTCTTGGAACTACGGGTCAAGGAAGGCGACTACGTCCATGTGGGCGACACGCTCGCAATCTTAGACGTACCCGAAGCCAACGCCCAGCAAAAGGTGGCCGAAGCCACCGAAGGAGCCACCCAAGCCCTTAGCAGCCTGACAGAAGCCGGGTCGAGAAAAGAGCAGATGCAGGGCGCATACCAGTTATTGCAACAGGCACAAGCAGCCGCAGAGATTACCCGCAAGACTTACACCCGTATGCAAAACCTCTTCAACGAGGGCGTGGTGAGCGCACAGAAACGAGACGAGGCGCTGGCCGCTTACAAGGCATCGGAGGCCCAAGTGAAAGTGGCGCAAAGCCAGTACGACCTCGCACGCAATGGAGCCCGCGCCCAAGAGAAAGAAGCAGCCAAGAAAAATGCGGAGGCAGCCAGGAACGCTGTCAACGTGGTCAAGTCGGTATTGCGCGAGACCGTGCAAATCTCCAATGTGGAAGGCGAGGTCAGCGCCATATATCCCAAGGTGGGTGAGCTTGTCGGCATGGGGTCGCCCATCATGAGCATCTCCATCATGAGTGACATGTGGGGGACGTTTAACCTTCGCGAGGACCTGCTTAACGGTCTCAAGGTGGGCGACACATTCACCGCATTTTCTCCAGCCTTCAACAAGGACGTGAAAATGAAAGTGTATGCGATCAAAGACGAGGGGGCATATGCCGTATGGAAGGCTACCAAAAGCACTGGGCAGTATGACCTGAAAACCTTTGAAGTGAAAGCCCATTTCGTCAACAAGTTCGACGGTTTGCGGCCCGGGATGTCGCTCATTGTGAAACAAGGTAACTTAAAGAAATAAAACGCACACATTGGCCGAGACACCATCATACAACAGCAATACCGACAGCACGCCCAACCGCGGAGTGTTGAGTCGCATCTTGCACATTGCCTATCGGGAGATTGGCATCATGCGCAAAAATCCCATCTATGGTTTTTGCACCATCATCTTCCCAGCGCTTGCCATCTTGTTTTTCACATCGCTCATGAACGAGGGCATGCCCGTGGAGATGCCCGTCGGCGTGGTGGACCAAGACAACACTGCCACGTCACGCGAGCTCATCCGCCAGCTCGACGCTTTCCAAACCACTCATGTTGTTGCTCATTACGCCAACGTCAATGAGGCGCGACGTGACATTCAGCGCAACAAGATTTACGCTTTTCTCTACATTCCCAAAGGCACCACAACAGGCTTGATGTCCGACCAACAACCCAAGATATCATTTTATTACAGTAACGTGACGTTGGTGGCCGGCTCAATG
>DAIOEQ010000085.1:0-8127 GCA_036746215.1 Prevotella sp. | reverse complement strand
CCCGCCGATGGCCGCCAGGAAGTTGTGGCTGCGGCTCTCCACCTCGAGCTCTATCACGCTGTCGTCGTTGACCACGATGGGGCGGATGTTGAGGCTGTGGGGCGCCACCGGCGTGAGGCAAAGAATGTTGGCCGACGGCACGATGATGGGCCCGCCGTTGGAGAGGTTGTAGGCCGTGGAGCCCGTCGGCGTGGAGACGATGAGACCGTCGGCCTGGTAGGTGACGAGATACTCGCCGTCCACACTGCACCGGATGGTGATCATGGCGGCGTCGTCGCGCTTGAGCAGGGCGATGTCGTTGAGGGCGAAGGGGCTGCCCTCGATGGGCTCGCCGTCGGCCTCTATCTGGATGACGGTGTGCTCCTCGGTCTTGTAGAGGCCCGCGTAGATCTCGTCGAGCGCCTTCTCCACTTCCGCCGGAAGCACGTCGGCAAGGAAGCCCAGGCGACCCATGTTGACTCCCAACACGGGGATGCCCTTGGCGGCCACGCGGTTGGCGGCGCGCAGGAACGTGCCGTCGCCGCCCAGCGACACGGCGAAGTCGACGTCGAAGTTGTAGTCGTCGAACACGCCCGAGCACCACACCGCGTCACCGGTCTGCCGCATCAGGAACTCATAGTAAGGGCGGTCGACATAAATCTCGGCGCCACGGGCGCGAAGATAGTTGACGATGCGCTCCACGGCCACCGACTTCTTCGCCTGGTACTCATTGCCGAAAAGGGCAAAACGCAAATGCTGCTCAGACATGTTTTTTCGTTTTTTAGTCTTCTTTTTCTCGCTAAAAGGGCAGAGTATGACAAAGATTTGGTAAATTTGCAACTACTCTTTGATGCAAAAATACGATTTTTTATTGAAACATTTCATCATATCATGGCAAAAGTATACGAATTTCTCGCCAACGGCTTTGAGGAGATCGAAGCCTTGGCTCCAGTGGACATCCTGCGCCGCGGCGGCGTGGACGTGAAAACAGTGAGCGTGACAGGCACCGAGTGGGTGGAGTCGTCGCACGGCATCACCGTCAAGGCCGACTTGGTGTTTGAGCAGGCGGGCGACTTCGGCGACGCCGACATGCTGCTCCTGCCGGGCGGACTGCCAGGCGCCACCAACCTCAACGCCCACGAGGGCGTGCGCCAGGCCATCAGGCGCCAGCACGAGGCCGGGCGGCGCGTGGGCGCCATCTGCGCGGCTCCCATGGTGCTGGGCTCCCTCGGCCTGCTCGAGGGCAAGAAGGCCACGTGCTCTCCCGGCTTCGAGAAATACATGACGGGCGCCACCTACACCGCACAGCTCTTCCAGGAGGACGGCAACATCATCACGGGCGAGGGACCGGCGGCCACCCTGCCCTACGCCTACCGCATCCTGAGCTACTTCGCCGGCGACGACGCCACGCGCGCCCTGCAGCGCGGCATGCAGTATGCCCACCTGATGGGACAGCAATAAGCTGAGGACACCAACAATCACTCACACGACCATGGACTACATCATCATTGTGGCCGGAGGCAAAGGCACACGCATGGGTGGCGACCTGCCCAAGCAGTTCCTGCCCATCGGCGGCAAGCCGGTGCTCATGCGCACCATAGAGGCCTTCCACGACTACGACCCGAAGCTACACATCATCGTGGTGCTGCCCCACGACCAACAAGACTACTGGCGCCAGCTATGCGCCGACCACCACTTCACCATCGCCCACGACATCGCTGACGGCGGCGCCACACGCTTCGAGTCGTCGCAGAAGGGCCTGGCGCTGGTGCCCGCCGACGGCGAGGGTGTCGTGGGCTTCCACGACGGCGTGCGCCCCTTCGTGTCGGCAGACACCATCGACCGCTGCTTCGAGGCCGCCCGCGAGGAGTATGCCGCCCTGCCGGTGATGCCCGTCACCGACACGCTGCGCTTCACGGGCGGCAGCAGCGCTGGGCGCAACGTGCCGCGCTCCGACTACCGCGTCGTGCAGACGCCACAGGTGTTCGACATCTCGCTGGCCAAGCAGGCCTTCGCGCAACCCTACCGCGACACGTTCACCGACGACGCGTCGGTCGTGGAGAGCCTCGGCTGCCAGGTGCACATGGTGGAGGGCAACCGCGAGAACATCAAGCTCACCACGCCCTTCGACCTGCAACTGGCCGACTTCATCATCAGCCGCCGGTAGGGGGCGCCGGCAGACCGCCGGAACCGTTCATCTCCCATCACCCATCATGGACATCCTCTCACAAGACATCATGTATCTCTCGGGCGTCGGACCGCACCGGAAGGACATCCTGGCCACCCAGCTCGGCATCAAGACGTGGGGCGACCTCATGGAGTATTACCCGTACAAGTACGTGGACCGCTCCAAGGTCTACCACATCTCGGAGCTCACGGGCGACATGCCCTTCGTGCAAATCAAGGGCAAGATCCTCAGCTTCGAGACGTTCGCAGCCGACCGGCGGCAGAAGCGCACCGTGGCCCACTTCTCCGACGGGCACGGCGTGGCCGACCTCGTGTGGTTCAGGGGCGGGCAATATGCCATGAAAAACTACAAGGTGGGTGAGGAGTACATTGTCTTCGGCAAGCCCACGGCCTACATGGGCCGCTACCAGTTTGCCCACCCCGAGATGGAACGGGCGGCCGACCTCTGCCTCAACGACATGGGCATGCAGCCCTACTACATGACGACGGAGAAGATGAAGAACGTGGGCATGACGTCGCACACCATCGGCAAACTCACCAAGACGCTCGTGGGCAAGATACCCGAGGGGGCGCTGCCCGAGACGCTGCTGCCCTCGCAGGTGAGCCGCCTCCACCTCATCTCGCGCGAGGACGCGCTGCGCAAGATCCACTACCCGCGGTCGCTCGACGACGTGCAGCGCGCCCAGGTGCGCCTGAAGTTTGAGGAACTGTTCTACGTGCAGCTCAACATCCTGCGCTACACCACCGAGCACCGCAAGAAATACCAGGGATATGTCTTCGCCCACGTGGGCGAGGCGTTCAACCGCTTCTATCGCGACAACCTGCCCTTCGAGCTGACAGGCGCGCAGAAACGGGTGATGCACGAGATACGCGACGACCTGCGGTCGGGACGGCAGATGAACCGCCTGCTGCAGGGCGACGTGGGCTCGGGCAAGACGCTCGTGGCGCTCATGGCCATGCTGCTGGCCCTCGACAACGGCTTCCAGGCGTGCATGATGGCGCCCACGGAGATCCTGGCGGAGCAACACCTGGCCACGCTGCGCGAATTTCTGAAGGGGATGGACGTGCGCGTGGAGCTGCTCACGGGCATCGTCAAGGGAAAACGGCGGCGGGAGGTGCTCGCGGGACTGGCCGACGGGTCGGTCGACATCCTGGTCGGCACGCACGCCATCATCGAGGACAACGTGGTGTTTCGCCGCCTCGGCATGGCCGTCGTCGACGAGCAGCACCGTTTCGGCGTGGCGCAACGGGCCAAGTTGTGGGCCAAGAGCGAAAAGCCGCCACACATCCTCGTCATGACGGCCACACCCATACCGCGCACACTGGCCATGACCATCTACGGCGACCTCGACGTGAGCGTCATCGACGAGTTGCCGCCGGGACGCAAGCCCATCGTCACCCTCCACAAGTACAACAACCAGGCGACAAGCCTCTACGGCGGCATACGCAAGCAGATACAGGAGGGACGGCAGGTCTACTTCGTGTTCCCGCTCATCGAAGAGAGCGCCAAGCTCGACCTGCAAAACCTCGAGGAGGGCTACGCCACGCTCTGCGAGGTGTTTCCCGACCTGAAGCTCAGCAAGGTGCACGGCCGCATGAAGCCAGCCGAGAAGGAGGCAGAGATGCAGAAGTTTGTGAGCGGCGAGACGCAAATCCTGGTCTCCACCACCGTCATCGAGGTGGGCGTGAACGTGCCCAACGCCTCGGTCATGGTCATCATGGAGGCGCAACGCTTCGGCCTCTCGCAGCTCCACCAGTTGAGAGGCCGTGTCGGGCGCGGCGCCAAGCAAAGTTATTGCATTCTCGTCACGGGCTACGAACTGTCGCAGGAGACACGCAAGCGCATCGACATCATGTGTGAGACCAACGACGGTTTCCGCATTGCCGAGGCCGACCTGAAGCTCCGCGGCCCCGGCGACCTGGAGGGCACGCAGCAGAGCGGCATCGCCTTCGACCTCAAGATTGCCGACATCGCGCGCGACGGGCAGCTCGTGCAGATGGCACGCGACGAGGCGCAGCGCGTCATCGACAACGACCCCGACTGCAACAAGCCAGAGAACGCGCGCCTTTGGGACCGGCTGAAGGAGCTCCGCAAGACCAACATCAACTGGGCGGCCATCAGCTGACCTTGCCGCATCGGGACGGAGAACGGCGCTGCCGCCTAACAGAAAAGGATGGTAAATATAACTGACGAACAATCACCCCAGAATCGCATATTTGCCACGGCAAGAGAAATCGGCCGCAAATATGCGCTATTTTTAAGTTTTTCGTAATCTATTGATTACACGCGAGCTACATAAATTCTTTATCAGATTAAGACCTTGCGGGCATACCGGGGGGCGCCAAAAGCGCCTTATCGAGGCTCGATAGACGCCTAATCGAGACGCCATCCCTGACAGATGGAGAGAACATCCGCCAGCTGTCGCGTCCCGATTCGATAGCTATCGTGGCGACATCCGCCCGAAACGAGCCCCCAACAAGCCTTCACGCTCGCCACAACGTCTCAAAAGTCACCCGTCCGCCATCCAGATGACACACCTCGGAGCAACGCTTTTTTTCAGAACTTATCATACAAGACACACCCAAAAGCACATCACGCTATATCGCGTGATACGTATCGTCGGAAAGTGACGACAAACGTGCCAAATGGCGTTAATCGCCTAAAATAAGCACGTTGCAAATGTTAATTGCAAGCGAAAAGGCAGCTATTTGTGTTAATTTATGAACAAAAAGTGTTAACATGACAAACATATTGCAAGATTTTTATTATCTTTGCAATGTCTTTTGATAATTCGTTGCACACACCTAATGCGCAACGACTCCCGCAAGATAAACGCTTCTCGCTTTTTCGGAAGACGAAAACCTAACCACAATTAGAACTTCATGACGCTGAAAAGAACGATAAAGACATTAACGATATCACTATTATTTGCCTTGGCGGCCGAGCCTGTTGCCGCGCAAGACCTGTTGGCCCGTCAGGCCCCCGTGGACCGAAGAGCCAAGAAACTTGACTCCATTGAAGTCAAGACCTTCGCTGAAAGGGAAAACATCCAGACACCCGCCGGTGAGCTTTACGGCGACGAGTGGGACAACACCTCGACCAGCCGCACCAGCGAACTCCCCGAAACATTCACCATCGACTTACGCCACTTCTGCATGCCCACACCCAGCCGTGTGGTGACCAGCAACTTCGGTGCCCGCTGGGGCAGGCAACACAAGGGCCTGGACATCAAGGTCTATGTGGGCGACACCATCCGCGCGGCCTTCTCGGGCAAGGTGCGCATCGTCAGGTACAACCCCGGCGGCTTCGGAAAATACATCGTCATCCGCCATCCCAACGGCCTCGAGACCTACTACGGCCACCTCTCTGAGCAAATCGTGCACGAGAACCAGGTGGTGCGCGCCGGAGAGCCCATCGGGCTGGGAGGCAACACAGGCCGAAGCACGGGCTCGCACCTCCACTTTGAGACACGCCTCTGCGGCGTGGCCCTCAACCCAGCCCTCTTCTTCGACTTCCGCAACCAGGACGTCACCGGCGACCGCTACGTCTTCAACAAGCGCACCTACGACAGCGAGTCGGCTGACGCCACACGCGAGCGCGGCAAGATTGGCAACGGCGGATACACCCGCGACATGGTGCAGGGCGGCCGTCTCGGACGCAGCGAGACGGCGGAGGCCGCTCTTGAGAACGCCATCAACGCGCCCGAGCGCCTCTACTACAAGGTCAAGAGTGGCGAGACGCTCGAGTCGATTGCCAACAAGCTCCACGTGGACGTGGACAAGCTCATCCGTCTCAACGGCTTCCGCAAGAACCAGCGCGTCAAGTCGGGACAGATCGTGAGATACGTCTAAGGGACACGGCGAAAGCCCTACCCTGTGGCACGAAAAAGCCCTGCAATCCCATCAGGATTGCAGGGCTTTTTCGTGTCTCGCGGCGGAGACTCATCTCTTCACGGCGGCACGCAACACGAACCAGACGTGCAGGGCAAGCGTCTGCACAAGGCCGTAATGGTGGCGCATGAGGCGGAAACGCTCGCGCAACGAGGCACGGTGGTTCTTGACGGACATACCGCCATCCAGATAGTTGACCACCACGGCGCCGACATTACGCAAGGGCAACCCCTCGCGCTCGGCCGCCTTCATGATGCGGATGCACCAGTCGACATCGGCCGAATAGCGATACGACAGGTCATAGGGATGGGCCTTGGCCAAGTCGGCGCGCGCATAGAACGCCTGGTGGCACACAAGCATGCCCTGGCGGAACGAGCGCCACGTCAGGTGCTCGGGAGGTTGCAGGCGACGATGGCGCAGGAAACGACCCTCGTCGTCGACAATGTCGGTGTCGCCATAGAGCACACCCGGCAGCGGCTCGCCATCGCCCACACTGCCCGCAACCAGCTCCAGGGTGTCGGGTGAGGGAAAGACGTCGCCCGCGTTGAGAAACACCAGGTAGTCGCCCGTAGCCTTGCGGATGCCTTTGTTCATGGCATCGTAGAGTCCGCCGTCCTTCTCCGACACGACAATGACCTCATGGCCGTTGTCCGCCTCAGCCGAGCGGCGCGCGTAGTCGCGGGCAATCTCCACCGTGCCATCGGTCGACAGGCCGTCGAGGATGAGATGCTCCACATCGCCATAGGTCTGACCGAGCACACTCTCCACGGTGCGCGGCAACTCGTGGGCGGCGCGAAAAGTGCAAGTGATGATGGTAAACTTGATCATGCGTAAGTTCGATAATCCTCAGATGTTATAGTTCTTGAAGGCCAAAGCCTGGTTGTACACCTCTATGTAGTGCATGGCCACGGTGCGCTGCGAGTAGCTGGAGCGCACCTTGGCGACAGCCTCCCGGCTCAGCTCATCGTGGTCGGCCTCGCTGAGCACCCAGTGAAGGCCCGCCGCCAGGTCGGCAGCGTCCTTGTACTTGGCCACATAGCCGTTCCTCAGGTGGTCGATCATCTCAGGTATGCCGCCCACCTTGAACCCCACCGACGGCACGCCACAGGCCATGGCTTCCATGATGGTGTTGGGCAGGTTCTCGTCGAGCGAGGGCAACACGAAGACATCGGCCGAGTTGTAGATGTCAACGATTTGTCGCTCGTCGCTCACGTAGCCCAACGGGATGGCAGGCAGGCGCAACTGCCCCACCACCTCCTCGGCATGGCCGCCCAGGATGGCCACAACGGTGTCCTGGCGCATCTCTGGGTGCTGGTCGGCCAGCATCGAGATGGCCTCGGTGAGATAGCCGATGCCCTTGCGCTCCATGGTGACGCGCTGCGACACGAAGAGGATGACGCGCTTGTCGGCGGGCAGGTTGGCGTGGAGGCGCGCCGATTGCTTGTCGCGCTGGCAGAACACGTGGGTGTCGATGGGATTGGGGATGGTGTCGACGTGCAGGCCGGAGAGCAGCGCGCTCTGGCGCGCCTGGTCGCCCAGCCACTTGCTACACGTCACAAAGTGGATGCCGCTACCCCGATAGAGCTTCCGCTTGCGGTTGAAGATGCGGGTCGACAGGTCGGTGGGCGAATGGTGCTTGGGCAAGTAGCGGCAGCCCTGGCACACGGCGCGGTAGGCCTTGCAGCCCAGCGTGACGTGACAGATGCCCGTGGCGGGCCACAGGTCGTGCATGGTCCACACCACAGGCTTGCCGCTGGCCAATATCTTGCGGATTGAACCCAGCGACAGCAGCCCTTGGTTGACCCAGGCCAAATGGATTACATCGGCCTCCTTGAACTCGGGAAGGCGCGTGATGTCGATGCCCGCGTTGGCCAGGTCGAGCTCAAAAAGATTTTTCCGGCTGAAGTGAAGGTGCCAAAACACGCACCAACGCTCCCACAAGAAATTCCACCTGCGGAGCCAAGGCCGAGGGGCCTGCACCACGGTGATGTTGTCGGTCACCTTGTCGCCCACCAGCATCTTGGCCTTCACGCCATTGTTGTTGAGCGTGTCGAGCAGGCGATTGGCGGC
>DAIOEQ010000084.1:7238-8174 GCA_036746215.1 Prevotella sp. | reverse complement strand
TTTGACCAAATTTCATGACATGTAAGCTTTGGTTTCAGCAACTTGTCATCTCCGCAAACGACTAACGGGCATCGGGACCGAGGTAATAGCCCAGCTCAGGAGGCTGGTTGTAGGCCACGTTCTCGGCGGCCACGCTCTCGCGGTAGGGCACATCGGTCATGAGGCAGGGCACGCGATGGCGGGTGGCAAAGGGAGTGAGGTAGACGCGAAGCTCGGTGCTCTCGGCGTTGCGCACCACCACCTCCTCGCGCCAGTCGCCCAGGATGTCGGCGGAAAGGCAGGGGTTCGACTTCGTGCCGTTGTTGAACACGCCATCGAAGCGCTGTATCACGTCGGCCGATTTTGTCGCCGGGTTGTATTTGGTCACCGTCTCATGGTCGAGCAACTGGCGCGTCAGGCCACCGTCCCACCAGATGGCAAAATTGCACGACAGGCGCGTACGCTCGCGCCGCGTGTCGCTGTAGTCCACCTCTTGACCCTGCCGGCCGTCGGTGTCCTGTGGCGTGTCCTTTGTGGCGGTCTTGTCGAAGGGCGAGGTCAGCGGCACATTGGCGCTCCACACTTCGGGGCCGTAATGGGTGGAGTCGATGTCGGCAGCCATGCCACGGCCCACGTCGAAGTCGGCCTTGCGCTGAAACAGCACGCGCCCCGTGGCCGCATCGCGCAGCTCCGAGCCGTCGCGGCGGTTCTCATGCACGTCCCAGATATAGAGGCGGTTGGTCTTGGGCTCCGCCACGAGATGCAGCGCGTCGCCATGGCCGAAGCCCGTGTTGTAGAGGGTGCTGCCGTCGTGGTCCACACAGAGGGCGCCATAGGTGATCTCATCCTTGCCGTCGCCGTCCACATCGGCCACGCGCAGGTTGTGGTTGCCCTGTCCGCCATCCTCGCGGCGGGCGCGGTTGGCTTCGGACTTTGCCGGATCCTCGGCGATGCCGA
>DAIOEQ010000084.1:0-7228 GCA_036746215.1 Prevotella sp. | reverse complement strand
GCGCCACCTGCCGGGGCTGCGGGTCTGTGTCGTAATACCATTGGAGACGGAGGTCCTTGCCGTCCCAGCGCCAGGCGGCCAGTGTGGTTCGGGTGTAGTAGCCCCGGCAGAACACGGCCGAGGGGTGCCGCCCGTCAAGGAAGGCCAGCGCGGCGAGGTAGCGCTCGGAGCGGTTGGCGTGGTCGTCGCCCCAGCAATCGCGCGGCCCGCGGTCGGGCACGTAGTCCACGGTCTTCAGGGCGGCGCCTGTCAGTCCGTTGAAGACCGTCAGGTATTCGGGCCCGTCCATGACGCGGCCATAGCGCTGGGTGCCCACCTCACGGTTGCGCCAGTCGGCAGTGGCGTCGCCGATGACATGGCCCGTGCCGTCGACGGTGCCGTCGGCAGTCTTCATCATCACCTCCGCCCGGCCGTCTCCATCGAAGTCGTAGGCCAGGATTTGGGTGTAGTGGGCACCGGCGCGGATGTTGCGCCCGAGGTCGATGCGCCACAGGCGCGTGCCGTCCAGGCGGTAGCAGTCCACGTAGACAGGCGAGGTCATCCCGGCCTGCGAGTTGTCATGGGCGTTGCTTGGCTCCCATTTCAGGATGAGCTCATACTCGCCGTCGCCATCCACGTCGGCCACCGTGGCGTCGTTGGCCGAATAGGTCACGGGCACCTTGCGCACGGGTTGAGGTGCGGCGGATGGCGTTGGGGCATCGTCCTCGCCTCTCACGGGGCGGCGGGGCATATGCCTTCTGGGCCACAGGGCCAGGCTGTCGGTGGTGGTGGGCGGCGTGAGCGGTATGCGGAGGTAACCGTCGGGGGCGTCGGCCGCCAGGGAGAACGTGCCGTCATGACCGCCGCCGCGCACGGCATAGGTGGCACCAGTGGGCAGGGGAGCCTCATCCACAAAGCAGGTGCCGCCCTCCTTCAGCGGCTTGCGGTTGAGCCGCACGCCGTTGCGGTAGACGTCGAATGGCTGGCGTGCCTTGTCGGTGGGCAGCGTGCGCCACGACACGATGACCTTCCCGCCACAGCGGTAGGCCACCACGCCGCGCCCCAACCGCTCGGTCTGCATCCGCCCGAGGTCGTAGCGGGTCTGCGCAGGGCATGCCATGGCACCAGTGAGCAGAACCATGACCAATAACATTTGCTTCATAGGCTTGCGTATATGTTTTATGTGAAATGATTTAAAGACAACTCATGCGATGATTTGAAGACATACCATACGATAATTTAAAGACAACCCATACAACCTTTACAACTTTATACAACTGCCGCCCCCCAACAGGGAGACAACATCGACAACCTTTTGTTGGGCCGACGGCCCAATGGCCCATAGGAAGAGTTGCGTTTTGCAGCCAAGGCCAGACCGGCTACTGCAGCCAAGGCCGGGCTGAAAGCCCAAAAGCGCATAGCCCAGGGCAACGCCCTGGGTGGAACGATTGCACTGCCCACGCCCTGTAAGGGCAAAAGTCTAAAAATTTCATCAATCCTTAAACACAAACTCCTCATTGTAGGACACGCCATACGACTCCAAAAACTTGCGGTATTCTTCAGCGAATGAACATCTCTTGTGGTGTTCGCGCTGCTGTTGGATATAGGCTATCGTCTTGTCCACAACCGACTGGCTAACAGAGAACACCCCATAACCTCCCTGCCATGCAAAACCGCGGTAACGAGGGGAAAATGTCTTAATCCATCTACTGCTATTGCGCTTTACCTCTTCCACGACATGAGACACCATGACATCCTTTGACAAGAGGAACAAGATGTGGACATGATCATCAGCTCCTCCCACCCAGATATTTGTGCATCCCGCAACATTCACCAGCTGGCCTATGTACGAGTGGACTGAGGCGTCATCCTCACGGCATATGCGTGGACTTGACGTCTTGACATGGAAAATCAGGTGCAAGTAGATTTTGCTTAATGACTGTGGCATATGATTTTACACTTTTGCCCCTTCAGGGCGTGGTTACGTTGCATTCACCACCCAGGGCGTTGCCCTGGGCTATGCACTTTTGGGCTTTCAGCCCGACCTCGACAGCAATGGCCATGAGAAGCCAATCCGACCTCGACTGCAATGGCCATGAGAAGCCAATCCGACCTCGACTGCAATGGCCTTGGGTGTTTTGGAATGGACACACGGCTTGTCTTAAGAACTCACACGGGGCATCCTAAAAACATCCCGCCCCGTTCACTCCTTGTCGTGCTTCGACACCTCTTGCGGCATGTAGCTCGAGCCGTCGAAGCAGTGGGTGCACACCTCACACTTGGGCAGGCCGATGCTCGCGATGAGGTCCTCGATGGTGTTGAATTTCAGTGTCGACAGGCCCAGGCGACGGGCTATCTCTTTCACCATGCGCTCATACTGGGGCGAGCCCGTGGTGGCATACTTGTCGAGGTCTTTCTCGCTGTCGCCCTCAAAGTCCTGGATGATGCGGCGTGTGATGAGCTCCATGTCGCTCTTCGACGATGTGAAACCGATGAACGGGCAACCATAGACCAGCGGCGGACAACTGATGCGGGCATGCACCTCGCGGGCGCCGTTCTCGAAGAACGTGCTCACGTTGTCGCGAAGCTGGGTGCCGCGCACGATGGAGTCGTCGCAAAACACCACGCGGTTGCCCTTGAGAATGGCGCCGTTGGGGATGAGCTTCATCTTGGCCACGAGGCTGCGGCGCGACTGGTTGCTCGGGGTGAACGAGCGCGGCCACGTCGGCGTGTACTTCAGCACGGCGCGCTTGTAGGGGATGCCGTGGCCCTCGGCGTAACCCAAGGCCGTGCCCACGCCGCTGTCGGGTATGCCACACACGAGGTCGGCCTCGGTGTCGTCTTTCTCACCCATGATCTTTCCGTTGCGCTCGCGCACGTCTTCCACGTTGATACCCTCATAGTCGCTCGTCGGAAAGCCATAGTAGACCCACAGGAAGGAGCACACCTGCCGGTGGCTGGCCGCCTCCTGGAGCACCTCCATGCCATCGGCCTTGATGCGCACGATCTCGCCGGGGCCCAAGTCGCGCACGGTCTCGAAGTCGAGGTTGGGAAAGGCCGTCGTCTCCGAGGTGGCCGCCCAGGCACCATCCTTGCGGCCCAACACGATGGGCGTGCGCCCCAGGTAGTCGCGAGCGCAGATGATGCCGTCCTCGGTGAGCACCAGCAGCGAGCACGAGCCGCGCACCTTGCGGAAGACGTTGTTGATGCCCTCCACAAAGGTGTCGCCCATGTTGATGAGCAACGCCACGAGCTCCGTGGGATTGATGTTGTTGGCCGACATCTCGCTGAGGTGCATGCGCTTGGCCAGCAGCTCGTCGGCGATCTCTCGCGTGTTGAGGATATGGGCCACGGTCACCACGGCGTAGCGCCCCAGGTGGGAGCTGACGATGATGGGCTGGGGGTCGGTGTCGCTGATGACGCCCAGGCCGGCGTTGCCCACGAAGCCATCAAGCTCGTCCTCAAATTTTGTGCGGAAATAACTACTCTCCAGACTGTGGATGGAGCGGCAGAAGCCCTTTTCCTTGTCGAGCGTGACAAGGCCGGCACGCTTGGTGCCCAAGTGCGAGTTGTAGTCGGTGCCATAAAACAAGTCGTTGGCACAGCTCCGCACTTCGATGGTTCCAAAGAATCCTCCCATGTTGCAATAGATTGGTTGTATTGGTGATTGTCGGCAAAGTTACAAAAAAAATGGCGGGCCATAGACTCGCCAACAGAGTTTTTGCCTGTCACTCCTTATTTTTTTGAGGGGCTTTTATCAGGCCCATTAGGCATAGTAGGCCTATTAGGCATAATGGGCCTAATGGGCATAATAGGCTCCCACCAAAAAATCTTCCCCAAAAGTGTTTGCCGTTTCGCCGAGAACCTATATCTTTGCCCTATCATCTAACATCACAGGCAAAAACCTACACAACATGGCAGAATTGGAAGTGAAAAGACTTGAGGACGTCGTTGTGCGCTTCTCGGGTGACTCAGGCGACGGCATGCAGCTCGCCGGCAACATCTTCTCCACGGTGTCGGCCACCGTGGGCAACGGCATATCGACCTTTCCAGACT
This sequence comes from Prevotella sp., assembly GCA_036746215.1. Taxonomy (GTDB): domain Bacteria; phylum Bacteroidota; class Bacteroidia; order Bacteroidales; family Bacteroidaceae; genus Prevotella. The sequence goes on along the minus strand of DAIOEQ010000084.1, from coordinate 3,193 downwards.
ATCCGGCTGACATACGCGCGCCGCAAGGGTCGCTCACCGGCGTCTCGGGCTACCAGGTGCACGTGGGCGAGGGACGGGTCTTCACGCCGGGTGACCAGTGTGACGTGCTTGTGGCCATGAACGCAGCCGCGCTCAAAACCCAGTATCGCCACGCCAAGCCACAGGCCACCATCATCATCGACACCGACGCCTTCGGGCCCGGCGACTTGCGCAAGGCGCAGTTTGAGACCGACGACTACCTCGCCGAGATGGGCATCGACCCCGACCGCGTGGTGGCCTGCCCGCTCACCACGATGGTCAAGGAGTGTCTCCAGGGACGGGGCATGGACAACAAGGCGGTGCTCAAGTGCCGCAACATGTTTGCCCTCGGCCTGGTGTGCTGGCTCTTCGACCGCGACCTCTCATTGGTTGAGCAGTTCTTGCGCGAGAAGTTTGCCAAGAAGCCCGCGGTGGCCGAGGCCAACATCCTCGTGGTGAAGGCGGGCTACGACTATGGCGCCAACACCCACGCCTCTGTGCCCGCCACCTACCGCATCGAGACACGCCACAAGGTTCCGGGACGCTACATGGACATCACGGGCAACAAGGCCACCGCCTACGGACTGATGGCGGCGGCCGAACGCGCGGGCATGAGGCTCTACCTCGGCTCCTATCCTATCACGCCGGCCACCGACATCCTCCACGAGCTATCCAAGCACAAGTCGATGGGCGTCATCACCGTGCAGGCTGAGGACGAACTGGCGGCGTGCGCCTCGGCCATCGGCGCGTCGTTTGCCGGGGCGCTGGCGGCCACCAGCACGTCGGGACCGGGCATCTGCCTGAAGAGTGAGGCCATGAACCTCGCCGTCATCGACGAGCTGCCGTTGGTCATCGTCGACGTGCAGCGCGGAGGCCCCTCCACGGGCTTGCCCACCAAGAGCGAGCAGACCGACCTGCTGCAGGTGCTCTACGGCCGCAACGGCGAGAGCCCCATGCCAGTCATCGCGGCCACCAGTCCCACCGACTGCTTCGACGCGGCCTACATGGCTTGCAAGATTGCCTTGGAGCATCTCACGCCCGTGGTGCTCCTCACCGACGCCTTCATCGCCAACGGCTCGGCGGCATGGCGCTTGCCCGACATCGGGGCGCTGCCCGCCATCACGCCACACCGCGTGACACCCGACCAGCAGTTCAAGTACACGCCCTACCGCCGCGACCCGGAGTCACTCGTGCGCTACTGGGCGGTGCCAGGACAGGAGGGCTACACCCACATCCTCGGCGGACTGGAGAAGGACGGCGAGACGGGAGCCATCTCCACCGACCCCGACAACCACCACCGCATGGACACTCTCCGCGCGGAGAAGGTGGCGCGCATCAGCGTGCCCGACCTCGCGGTGGAGGGCGACGCCGACGACGCCGACCTGCTCATCGTGGGCTTCGGCTCCACCTACGGCCACCTGCACGCCGCCATGACAGCGTTGCGCCGACAGGGGCGCAAGGTGGCGCTGGCACAGATGAAATACATCAACCCGCTGCCCGCCAACACGGCCGACGTGTTGCTCAGGTACAAGAAGGTGGTGGTGGCCGAGCAGAACCTCGGACAGTTGGCGGCCTTGTTGCGCATCCGTATCAACGGCTTCGCGCCCTACCAGCTCAATCGCGTCTACGGCCAGCCGTTCCGTGTGGACAAGTTGGTCAGCATCTTCTCCGACATCATCAGCGGCAAGACGAAGGCCGACGGAGAGACCTTCGCCTCATGGATGATCTGACCGCTCTCCTTTTATCATAATAGGTATTCACTTACGCTTCACATCATGACTTACACAGCTAACGACTATAAGAAAGGCCAACCCCGTTGGTGCCCGGGGTGTGGCGACCACAGTTTCCTGGCATCCCTGCAGAAGGCCATGGCCGAGCTGGGCGTGCCGCCCTACGAGACGGCGGTCATCAGCGGCATCGGCTGCTCCAGTCGCCTGCCCTACTACGTCAACGCCTACGCCATGCAGACCATCCACGGGCGCGCGGCGGCCATAGCCACAGGCGTGAAGGTGGCCAACCCAAGGCTTACCGTCTGGCAGATATCGGGCGACGGCGACGGACTGGCCATCGGCGGCAACCACTTCATCCACGCCATGCGCCGCAACATCGACATCAACATCATCTTGCTCAACAACCGCATCTACGGCCTCACCAAGGGGCAATACTCGCCCACCAGCCCACGGGGCTTCGTCTCGAAGTCGAGCCCTTACGGTACGGTGGAGGACCCGTTCCGTCCGGCTGAACTGTGCTTCGGCGCACGAGGCCACTTCTTCGCCCGCGCCGTGGCCAGCGACGCCGCAGGCACCGTTGGCATCCTCAAGGCAGCGGCCACACACCGCGGGGCGGCCGTATGCGAGATCCTGCAAAACTGCATGATCTTCAACAACGGAGCCTACGAGCCCATCTACACGCGGGAAGGGCGCAAGCGCAACGCCATCTACGTGGAGCACGGACAACCGCTGGTCTTCGGCGAGCACCATGAGTTCGGACTGGTGCAGGAGGGCTTCGGGCTGAAGGTGGTGGAGATTGGCAAGGACGGCTACACGCTCAGCGACATTCTCGTGCACGACGCCCACTGTCCCGACAACACGCTCCAGCTGAAGCTCGCCATGATGGACAACGAGCATGGCTTCCCCGTGGCACTCGGCGTGATCCGCGACGTGGAGGCGCCCACCTACGACGAGGCGGTCCACGCCCAGCTCCGCGAGGTCAGTGCCACCAAGCCCTACCACTCCTTCCAAGAGCTCCTCGAGACCAACGACATCTGGGAAGTGAAGTGAATACAGTGGCTATACGGCTGCGAAGTTGACAAAAACCGGAATAAACCCCAGGCAGTTTTCTGAGCCTTCGGCTTGGCTGTGGATTTGCGCTTGCCTTTACGTGAGCGAGCTCACGACGGACAATCACAAACCCACAGCCAGTGGCGCGCACGCCACTCAGAAAACCACCAGGCGATAAACCAAAATTAAACCGCTTACGCACTGTTCACACATACCAATCCCCAACCAACCGCATCACAAGCCTTGCAATCAGTGCTCTCTACAAGCCTTGCAATCAGCACACTCTCCGCTGGTTCAACCCAACCATCATATATGCCATTCAACCCATTGACACCCCACCGCGTGAGCGGTTTAACCAGTTGACAACTCATTGCGTGAGCGGTTCAACCAGTTGA
>DAIOEQ010000083.1:0-8232 GCA_036746215.1 Prevotella sp. | reverse complement strand
CGGCGTCTATGAGGAGTATGCCGTCTGTCCGCTGGACACTGTCATCGACTTCGAGGCGGAACCAGGCCGGCAATACAAGTTCTACTCGTTGGCGGAGGACAATGTGGGCAACCGTGAGCCGTTGAAGGCAGAGCCCGACCTCTTCATCAACATCAACGCCGCCCCAACTGACATCAGCCTGTCCGACTCCATCTTCCAGGACGACATCGCTCCCGGGGGCTTCATCGGCGAGCTGAGCTCCGAGGACGCTGACGGCAGCACCTTCACCTATGCCCTGGCGGAGGGAGAAGGCGCCGTGCATAATGAGCTTTTCCAAATCAGCGGATCGCAGCTGCAAGCCAGGAACGCCTTCAAGTGCGCCACGGACACGATTTACAAGGTGCGTGTCAGCACGACCGACGAGGGTGGCCTCTCCTATGAGAAGCCTTTCGTCCTCCACCTGCGCAACGTGCTGGAGAAACCGAAAGTGGACACCTTGACGGTGAGCGTCTGCGAGGGCGATGTCTTTGACTTCCATGGAAAGGAATATGAGAAAGCCGGTACCTACTATTACACGCAGAGCAACGAGTTCATGTGCGACAGCGTGTATATGCTCCAGTTGACGGTGCTCCCACATCTCGACGCGCCGAAGGTGACGGTGGAGGGCTCGTGCACGTTGGTGTCGTCTGCCGACAATAACAACCAATGGTTCCGCGAGGACGGCTCGCCCGTGGAGGGCGCCACCGGCCAAAAGTTCACTCCGGCGGAGGACGGCGTCTACTATGTGGCCGTCGGCAACGGGGCCTGCCTGTCAGAGCCGTCACGGGCTTATGGCGTGCAAGTGTCCGACCAGTGCGCCTTGAGCGTGAGCTTGGCGAAAGGGTGGAACTGGGTGTCGTCCAACTTGTCGGATGAGGGCTACCAGAAGACACTGGACTTCATCGCGCCCATAGAGGAAAAGGTGGAACGCCTCGTGGGGTTCGACGCGCAGCTGAGCCGTGACCCGCAGCGGGGATGGACGGGCGACCTCGTGCGTCTCACCCCGACGGGCAGCTACCTGGTGCAGGCCAACAGCGCCGTGGACCACACATGGGAAGGTCATGCCTACCAGCCCGAGGCGACCGCCGTGACCTTGAGGAAGGGGTGGAACTGGATCGGTTACCTGCCTGTCAGCGAGAGCTCGCTGGAGCAATCCTTCGAAGCCCTCGCCCCGAGTGAGGGTGACATCGTCAAGGACTACACGCGCTTTGCCACTTACTCGAGCGGCCAGTGGGTCGGCACGCTGACGGCGATGAGGCCCGGCGACGGCTATATGTACTTCTCGGGCAAGAGCGCGTCTTTCCATTATCCCATACAACGCGTGTTCCCCGTTGAGTCCGGCTCACGGCGAATGGCCACGTCCGAGGTCGCGAGCCCTTGGCATTTCGACAGCCATAAATATCCGTACAACATGAACATGATAGCTTCTGTTGAGGCCAATGGCAGCGTGGCCCCGGCGGGGTTGTTCACGATTGGCGCCTTTGTCGGCGGGGAGTGCCGCGGTGTCGGCCAATACGTTGGCGACAAATTGTATATGACAATGTATGGAGATGTCAACGCCTCGGAGAAGGTGACCTTCAAGGCTGTCGAGAACAGCACCCAACAGGAGTATGACGTCAAGGAAACGGTGACGTTTGCCAACACCCTGTCGGGGACCGTGGCGGCTCCCTTCAAACTGACGATTGGCGGGGCGACAGATATCGATGGCGTGACGGACGACGGTTCGTACAACATCTATCCGAACCCGGTCAGAAACACGTTGTTCGTGAATGGCGACAGGGAACGCCTGAAGGGCGTCTGCGTGATAGCGAGCAATGGCGTGGTGGTGGCCAAGACGGACAGCTACACGGAGGAGGGATTGAATGTGGCCTCTCTTGTGGAGGGGGCCTATGTCGTCGTGCTGAAGACCGACAAGGGGACTGTCGTGAAAAGAGTCTTGAAGGTGAACTGATAGTCAAGGACGTAAGCTTCGGCGCATCCGTTTGCGCCTTTGTGGCGCGCCACGCTATGGGTGGGTTCTATAAAAGGAGGTGATTTTATGGAGCCCACCCGTAAATAATCCTCCCCAGACAGGGCGCTTCCCATGTTTTTTTCGTACCTTTGTGGCACAAGAGACAATCAGCAAACCAATATTCTTATAGCTTATGAACAACCATCTGAGACGATTCGCCCTGTTGCTCCTGCTTTGCCCGCTCCTGGCGTGGGCAGGTGACACGCAGGGACAAGACGTGTATGTGTCGACCAAGAACACCACCCTGTTGCTGCTCGCCAAGCCCGGTGAGGCCCCGCGGGTGGCTTACTACGGGGCGCGCCTGACCGAGCGCCAGGGCAGCGAGGTGTGGTGGACGCAAGGCGCGCGCAACGAGGCGGCCTACGAGACCTTCAACGGCAGCATGGGCGGCTTCACGGCGCTCAACGTCGAGCACGCCAACGGGCAGATAGCCCTCGACCTGCAGGTCGAGGAGGTGAGGCGCGCGAAGACCGACGGCGGCGAGCAGGTCACCATCGTGACCAAGGACCGGGTGATGCCGTTCTACGTCAACCTCTGCTACCGCACTTATGAGGCGTCGGACGTCATCGAGGCCTGGACGGAGATAAGCCACCGGGAGAAGAAAGACGTGACGCTCTTCAAGTATGCCTCGGCGCAACTGCCCATTACCGGTCCCGACGTGTGGGTCAGCTCGTTCTACGGCGGATGGGGCAGCGAGGCGTCGCTCGCCGAGACCCACCTCACCAAGGCGGGCTTCACGGTGACGTCGCACGACGGCGTGCGCAACGCCCATGAGGCCCATGCCGAACTGATGATTTCGCTCGACGGCAAACAGCGCGAGAACGAGGGACGCACCATCGGCGCGGCGCTCTGCTGGAGCGGCAACTACCGCCTGTCGCTGGCCTCACAGCCCAGCAGCCCCGACAACCACACGCTCATGGCGGGCATCGACGACGAGTTCCCATACTACCTGAAGCCGGGCGTCACCTTCCGCACGCCGGAGCTGGCCTTCTCCTACAGCGCCGAGGGACGCGGCGGCGTGAGCCGCAACATCCATCACTGGGCGCGCCACTACAAGATACACAACGGCATGGCGCCGCGCGACGTGCTCCTCAACAGTTGGGAGGGTGTCTACCTCGCTGTCAACGAGGAGAAGATGAAGACGCTCATGAAAGGCGTGGCCGACATCGGCGGCGAGCTCTTCGTGATGGACGACGGCTGGTTTGCCAGCGAGAAATACAACCGCGACCGCGACAACGCCGCCCTCGGCGACTGGCAGGTCGACAAGCGCAAGCTGCCCAACGGCCTCAAGCCGCTCACCGACGAGGCCAAGAAGGACGGCATCAAGTTTGGCATCTGGATCGAGCCCGAGATGGGCAACTGGAAGGCCAGCGAGCTCTACGACAAGCATCCCGACTGGTTCCTGCAGAACACGGGGCGTGAGCCGCGCCTCGGACGGGGCGGCACGCAGGCCACGCTCGACCTCTGCAACCCCAAGGTGCAGGACTTCGTGTTTGGCGTCGTCGACCGCCTGATGACCGAGAACCCGGAGATCGCCTACATCAAGTGGGACGCCAACTGCAACATCGCCAACTACGGCTCGACCTACCTGCCCCGTGACAGGCAGTCGCAAATCTACGTCGACTACCACATGGGCCTGCGACAGGTGCTCGAGCGCGTCAGGGCGAAGTATCCCAACCTCGTCATGCAGGCCTGCGGCGCGGGCGGCGGGCGCACGGACTATGGCGTGATGCCCTACTTCGACGAGTTCTGGACGAGCGACAACACCGACGCCCTGCAGCGTGTCTTCATCCAGTGGGGCACGTCTTATTTCTATCCCTCGTGCGCCATGGCCTGCCATGTCAGCGCGTCGCCCAACCACCAGACGGGACGTGTCATCCCGCTGAAGTACCGCTTCGACGTGGCCATGTCGGGCCGACTGGGCATCGAGATGAAACCGTCGGACTTCAGCGAGCAGGAGCGCGCCTTCGCCAAGCAGGCCGTGGCCGACTACAAGCGCCTGCGCCCGGTCATCCAGCAGGGTGACCTCTACCGCCTGGAGTCGCCCTTCGACCACGAGAAGAACCTGGCCTCCTGGATGATGGTGGCGCCCGACAAGGGCAAGGCGGTGCTCTATGCCTACAAGGTGCGCCACATGATCGGGCAAGACACGCCGCGCCTCTACCTCCACGGCCTCGACCCCGACAAGAACTACAAGATACAGGAAATCAACAAGGCCGACGACGGCATGAAGTATCTCTCCGGCCAGGTGGTCTCGGGCAAGGTGCTCATGGAGGCCGGCCTGAAGATGAATCTCGGCAGGGATTACGCCAGCCGTGTCTTCGAGTTGACGGCCGAATAAGCGTCGGAGCAGGAGAACACGCCTAAAGCCAGTGTGGGGGGCAAGCGCCAATTGTGGGTGCTTGCCCCCTCTCTTTTGTAATGTCTCTGTGACTTCCGCATCGGTCGAATGGCTTGTTTTGTCTTCGTTTTTCTGAAAAAAGACGGGTCTCCGCTGTGTCGCGTTTAGCGGACAAAACAGGGGAGAGAAGCCAGACATTAGTGGGCGGAAGCCCCGGGAAAACGAAAGCGCAGCCGGTGAACGCTGACATACGGCAGCTATCGAGGTGCGATAAACCCTTCCACAATGCGCGATGCGTGCCTGATGGCCTCACGGAAAGGCATCCTTCGAGCGTTGATAGGTAACGTGTCGAGAAACGCGGAGCGCACGCCGCGTTTTCGTTTTTGGGAAAAACTACGCAAGTGGTTGGCTGACAACAGAATAGGCAAACAATGAAAAATAGGGCGTATTTGCGCGCAAATGGCGTCGCGGTGGCCGTGACCGCCTGTTTTTCGCCCCTTGTTGTCAAGAAAAATAGAAATATCGTCGGGTGCGAAGTCGTTTGCGACCGCCAAAAGCCGCGACTTTTTCGCCCATGCGTTAAAAAGGAGGCCGCGGCTTGTTTCATCAGCGATTTTTTGCTATCTTTGCAGTATAATAGCTCACACCAAATCATCAACATGGGAATATTCGGATTATTCAGCAAGAAAAAGAAAGAGACCCTCGACCAGGGTTTGGAGAAAACCAAGCAGAGCGTCTTCACCAAGATCAGCCGCGCCATCGCCGGCAAGTCGAAGGTCGACGACGATGTGCTCGACAACCTGGAGGAGGTGCTCATCACCTCTGACGTGGGTGTCGACACCACGCTCAAGATCATCAAGCGCATCGAGGAGCGCGTGGCGCGCGACAAGTATGTCTCCACGTCGGAGCTCAACCGCATCCTGAAGGAGGAGATTGCCGCCCTGCTCACCGAGAACAACGCCACCGATGAGTCGGGATGGGACCTGCCCGCCGACCACAAGCCCTATGTGATCCTGGTGGTGGGCGTCAACGGCGTGGGCAAGACCACCACCATCGGCAAGCTCGCCTGGCAGTTCAAGCAGGCCGGCAAGAAGGTCTACCTCGGCGCCGCCGACACCTTCCGCGCCGCCGCCGTGGAGCAGATACAGATCTGGGGCGACCGCGTGGGCGTGCCTGTGGTGAAGCAGCAGATGGGCGCCGACCCGGCCAGCGTGGCCTTCGACACCCTGCAGAGCGCCCAGGCCAACGGGGCCGATGTGGTGCTCATCGACACCGCGGGCCGTCTGCACAACAAGGTGGGGCTGATGAACGAGCTGAAGAAAATCAAGGACGTCATGAAGAAGGTCGTCCCCACGGCTCCCGACGAGGTGATGCTCGTGCTCGACGGCTCCACCGGCCAGAACGCCTTCGAGCAGGCCAAGGAGTTCTCCGCCGTCACGCAGATCACGTCGCTCGCCATCACCAAGCTCGACGGCACCGCCAAGGGGGGCGTGGTCATCGGCATCAGCGACCAGCTCAAGGTGCCCGTGAAGTACATAGGCCTCGGCGAGAAGATGGAAGACCTCCAGCTCTTCAACAGGAAGGAATTTGTGGACTCGTTATTCTGAACCGACCGTGAAGCGAAACCAGATAGACATCATCACCATGGGATGCTCCAAGAACCTCGTCGACTCCGAGCAGCTCATGCGACAGTTTGAGAACCAGGGCTACCACTGCGTCCACGACGCCAAGCGTCCCCAGGGCGAGATAGCCGTCATCAACACGTGTGGCTTCATCGAGAGCGCACGCGAGGAGAGCATCAACACCATCCTCGAGTTTGTGCAGGCCAAGGCCGAGGGCCGCCTCCGCAAGCTCTACGTCATGGGCTGCCTCTCGCAGCGCTACCAGAAGGAGCTGGAGGCCGAGATACCCGAGGTCGACAAGTTTTACGGCAAGTTCAACTACAAGCAACTGCTCGCCGACCTTGGCCCGGCTCCCGCCGCCGGGGACGCGGAGACCTTCACGCGCCGCCGCACAGCCGCCAACAGCCGCCGCAAGCTGACCACGCCGTCCCACTACGCCTATGTCAAGATAGCCGAGGGCTGCGACCGCCACTGCGCCTACTGCGCCATACCGCTCATCACCGGGCGCCACGTGTCGCGACCCATGGAGGAGATCCTCGACGAGGTGCGCGAGCTTGTGGCGGAGGGCGTCAGCGAGTTCCAGGTCATCGAGCAGGAGCTCACCTATTATGGCACCGACCTCTACGGCCACACGCGCATCGCCGAGCTCATCAGCCGCATGGCAGACATCAAGGGCGTGCGCTGGATACGCCTCCACTACGCCTATCCCAACCAGTTCCCCCTGGAGCTGCTCGACGTGATGCGCGAGCGACCCAATGTCTGCAAGTATCTCGACATCGCCCTGCAGCACATCTCCGACAACGTGCTCCAGCGCATGCACCGCCACGTCACCAAGGCCGACACGCTGGCCCTGCTCCGCACCATCCGCGAGCGCGTGCCCGGCATCACCCTGCGCACCACGCTCATGGTGGGCTTCCCCGGCGAGACCGAGGCCGACTTCCAGGAGCTCATGGACTTTGTGCGCACTGAGCGCTTCGAGCGCATGGGAGCCTTCGCCTACTCGGAGGAGGAGGGCACCTATTCGCAACTCCACTATGCCGACGACGTGCCCGCCGACGTCAAGCAGCGACGCCTCGACGAGCTCATGGCCCTGCAGCAGGGCATCAGCGACGAGGTGGAAGCGGCCAAGGTGGGAACCACGCAGCTCGTGGTCATCGACCGCAAGGAGGGCGACTACTATGTGGGACGCACCGAGAGCTGCTCGCCCGAGGTCGACCCCGAGGTGCTCATCCCCGTGGCGGGACGCACCTTGCGCACAGGACACTATTATCCGGTGAAGATCACCGGCAACGACGAGTTTGACTTATACGGAGAGGCATGAACAACAAGGAGTACATAGCCGAGTTGGCGCAACAGTCGGGCTACACGCAGACCGACACGCAGAAGATGGTGGCCGCTGTCATCGAGCAGATGGGCAACCAGTTTGACGAGGGCGACAGCGTGCTCATACCCGGCTTCGGGGCCTTTGAGGTCAAGAAGCGCATGGAGCGCGTCATCGTCAACCCGGGCACGCAGCAGCGCATGCTCGTGCCACCCAAGCTCGTCCTCGGCTTCCGACCCATGGAGGCCGTCAAGGAAAAACTCAACAAGGCTTAGCAATCACGCAACACATGAGCAAGACAGGATACAAGGAACTCGCCCAGGCGCTCGTCGAGAAGTACGGGCTGGAGCGCGCTGCCGCCGAGCAGTTTGTGGAGAAGATGTTTGACGTGCTCGTCCAGGGCATAGCCTCCGACCGCCAGGTCAAGGTCAAGGGCCTCGGCACGTTCAAGGTGGTGCCCGTGGCCTCGCGCAAGAGCGTGGATGTCAACACGGGCGAGCCTATCGTAATCGAGGGGCGCGACAAGGTGACCTTCACGCCCGACAACGCCATGCGCGACCTGGTCAACCGTCCCTTCTCGCAGTTTGAGACGGTGCCCATCAACGACGGTGTCGACTTCTCCGCCATCGATGAGCGTTTCGCCGACCCCGACGCCGCCCTTGAGCCCCTTGAGCCCCTTGAGCCTAATGAGCCCAATGAGCCCAATGAGCCTAATATGCCCAATGAGCCTAATATGCCCAGTGAGCCTAATATGCCCAGTGAGCCCACCATGCCCAATGAGCCCACCATGCCCAATGAGCCCAATATGCCCAGTGAGCCCAATATGCCCAGCGAGCCCACCAAGCCCATGCCCGCCCCTACCGCAGAGCCAGAGCCTGCGTCTGATGAGCCTAATAGGCCTGATATGCCCAATAGGCCC
>DAIOEQ010000082.1:0-8260 GCA_036746215.1 Prevotella sp. | reverse complement strand
CGTCAAGTTATCAATGGCAAATATACACTTTATTCTTGGCATTTTTACCTTTATTACAAAGATTAACAAAAAATAAATCGTACCTTTGCAGCCGATTTATGAAAAAGTATTCATTCAACAAGCGCAGCGTGCTGCTCTTCAAGCACTTCAACCGCAAGGGCTACAGCCTTTTTGCCGCATTGGGCAAAGAGGTGCTCATCGGTGTGCTGGCGGTGCCCACCCTGACCTATGCCAAGGCCGACGGGGTGAGCGTCAAGCCAGTGGCGGATGGCGACACCATCAGCCAGAGTGTGCGGAGCATTGATGAGGTGGTGGTCACCGGCTCGCGAGCGCCGCTGACCGCATCCCAGTCAGCACGGATTGTTGAGGTTATCTCTCGCGATGACATTCATCGTGCGGAGGCGCAGACCGTCAACGATGTTTTGAAATTGGCTACCGGCGTGGATGTCCGTCAGCGTGGTGCCTTTGGTGTGCAGACGGACATCTCCATCAACGGAGGAACCTTCGACCAGATTGCCATTCTGCTCAATGGTGTGCCGCTGTCCAATCCCCAAACGGGGCACAACGCGGCCGACTTTCCCGTGTCGTTGAGTGACATCGACCACATCGAGGTGCTCGAGGGCGCTTCGGCGCGTGTCTTTGGCTCGGCGGCGTTCAGTGGGGCCATCAACATTGTCACCAGTCCGTCGGGCTCGCTCTTGCGGCATGGCGGCGTGAACGAAGATGCCCGAGGACGCAGTCGCTGGGGCGGAGAGGCACAGATGGAGGGCGGTTCGTTTGGTAGTTTCGGCGTTGATGGCCGTGCCGCCGTGCTCGTGCCATGGCGAGACGGCAACGCCAACGTGTCTTCATCGCTGTCCGCGGGTTATGCGCGGAGCGATGGCGGAACCGCCAATTCCGACTTCAGCAAGTGGCATGGCTTTTACCAGGGCGCCCTTGTCTCACGCTATGCCGATGTCGACTGGCAGGCTGGCGTCACGTCGCAGGACTATGGTGCCAATACGTTCTATTCAGCCCGTTTCCCCAATCAGTATGAGTGGACGCGTCGATACATGGGGTCTGTGAAGGCACAGGTGCGTCCCTTCGCGCTGTCTGGCAGCCATACGCTGCGTTCGCTGAGCCTCACCCCCATGGTCTATGCCCATCGCAACATGGACCATTATCAGCTGGCGAGAGGGCAGGAGGGAGCCCAGGTCGGTGAGAACTATCACCGCATGGACGTCTATGGGGCATCGCTTAACGCCCAATTGGACTGGTTGCTTGGCAAGACGGTTTTGGGTGGCGACGTCCGCAAGGAGCATATCCTCTCCACGGCCTACGGTGACGAACTGGCCGAGGCTGACTGGAAACCCATCCATGGCACAGACAGGCAATATTCGAGAGAAGGAAACCGCACGAACACGAGCCTCTTCTTGGAGCACAATGTCATTCTCGGCGGCTTGACTGTGTCGGCTGGACTGCTCGCCAACCGCAACACAGGATTGGATGGCGACTATCGTTTTTATCCAGGTATCGATGTCAGTTACCGTCCCACAAGCCATTGGAAATTATATGCCAGCTGGAACAAGGCGTTGCGTGTCCCGACGTTCACCGACCTTTACACGAGCAACTCGGCCCAGCAAGGTGACCTTCACCTGAAGCCGGAGCGCAACTCGGCCTTTAAGGTGGGAGCGCGCTTCCGTGCGGAAGGCATATCGGCTCTTGCAAGCGCGTTTTATAGCCATGGAACGAACATGATCGACTGGGTGTATGAGACGGAGGCTTCGACCAAGTATCATGCGCTAAACATCGGCAAGCTCGACAACATGGGCTTCAACCTCGAAACCGACATTGATTTGGCTCACCTGTTGTCTCTTGGTGATGAGGCTTGCGAACCGTTGTTGAAACTGCATCTCGGATATGCTTATATCCACCAAAAACATGAGACGACGGAGCAGATTTATCGCTCGCTTTACGCCCTGGAGTATCTGCGCCATAAGTTTGTGGCCACGCTCAGTCACCACATTGTCGGCCACTTGTCGGCCTCATGGTCGCTCCGTTGGCAGCAGCGCATGAACGGCTATCATCCTTATGCCAAGCTCGACGGCAAGCTGACGTGGAGCGAGCGCCACTGGGAAATCTTCCTGAAAGGCGACAACCTCACCGCCCATCGCTATTATGACCTGGGAAGTGTGTTGCAGCCAGGACTGTGGATTATGGCCGGCGCGTCCGTCAGACTCTGATAGAAAAGGCGGCGTGTAGCCATCGCTGCACACCGCTTCTCACTTTTATTGTCAAACCTAACAGCACGTCCTCGGGCGTGCTTTTTGTTTTTCTGTCTGCTGTTTCTTGTTCTCTTGCCTGTTGTTTCTTGCTTTTCCGTCTGTAATGTCTTGTCCTCCTTTTCGTCACTTCTCGTTTTCCATTTGCCCCATTTTTAGTCCAATTGGCTGAGGATGTGGTCGCGGCAGTCTTCCATGAGCCATTTGGGCGTGCTCGTGGCGCCACAGATGCCGATGGTCTTGGCGCCTTTCACCCACTCCATGTCGATTTCTTCGGCCCGCTCAATCTGATGACTGTTGGCGTTGACACTGCGACATTCGTTGAAGAGTACCTTGCCGTTGCTGCTCTTGCGACCGCAAACGAAGAGAATGAGGTCATGCTTCGAGGCGAAGTCGGCTATGTTGGGCATGCGGTTGGCCACCTGTCTGCAGATGGTGTCGAAGCTCCGGAAGGTGGCCTGCGGGGAGATATGGCACTGGATGTAGTCGATGATGCGGTGAAACTCGTCAAGGCTTTTTGTGGTCTGCGAATAGAGATAGATATCACGGTTGAAATCGAGGTGTTTCACATCCTCCAGACATTCCACCACGATGGCTTGCGAATGGGTCTGTCCCACCAGCCCGAGCACCTCCGCGTGTCCGTTTTTCCCGAAAATGACGGTTTGTGCCTGCGGGTTGCTGTCGAACTGCCGCTTGATGCGGCGTTGCAGGGCCAGCACGACGGGACAGGTGGCGTCGATGATCTCGATGTGGTTGCGCCGTGCCAGTTCGTAGGTCTCCGGCGGTTCGCCATGGGCGCGGAGCAATACCTTCACGCCCTGCAACTTGGCAAGTTGGGCGTGGTCGATGGTGACAAGTCCGCGGGCATGGAGGCGCGACACCTCCATGCTGTTGTGCACGATGTCGCCCAGGCAATAAAGTGTCTTGCCCATAGCGAGCTCTTCTTCCGCCTTGCGGATGGCAGTGGTGACACCAAAACAAAAACCGCTTCCCTGGTCAATTTCTATTGTTGGGCCTTTTATGGCTGTTTCCTCGCTTGTTGAGGTAGTCCCATTTCCATTCATATTGTCCATACCTCAAGGTTTCACGTTGACGTTGATGATGACCTTCGTGTTCTCTGGGTCGTTGGTGATGAGCAAGATGCGCGGCTTGGTCTTGCTCTTTTTCAGCATCTCGGCAATGGCGGTCACTTTTAAGTCTACCTTTTGCCCGGGCGCTATGGTCTTGTTGCCCAATGACACCTCGAGACCGGCCGTGAACATTTGCAGAGCCCGTATCTCCAGGGGGCGTTTCCCTTGGTTGGTCAAGGTCAACTTGCCTTTCTTCTGCTTCTTGCCCGCAAAGCTACCCAGCTCTACGCTACCCGATGACAGGCGCAACTTGGGCGCTGTCGCTTTCTGTTGCGGTGTCATGTTGCTGAAACCCGGAAGCAAGATGGCAGAGACGGTTATCTCTTTCTCGGGGGCTACCTGTCGCCGGCAAACATGCCGAGGAAGACGGGAGTCTGTGTCAGTCCCAGCTCGCGCAGCGAACGCGAGTCGAGTTGTATCAGCACCTTGCCGGTGCGTCCTGGAGCGAGTCTTGCGGGCCGCACCTCTGCCCGGAGGTAGTTGGGCAAGTGCATGAGCACGGGCTCCACGGACTCATCCGTGTTGTTCTTGATGTTGATGACCTGCACGGGCTCATCGCCACGGTTCACGTCATCAAACTCCACGTCATAGCGATCGGCGTCCAAGTCGCCCAACTTGTAAGGATAGCTCACGTTGGACTGGTCTTCCCCATCTACCACAACACCTTTGATGGTGAGCATCAGTGGAGTGGCCGAGGCATCGCTGTAGACGCCTATCTGCTTGTTGAAATGGCCCATTGTCTTGGCGTCGTAGACGGCGCTGACGGAGAATGATTGTCCTGGGGCCACCGGACTTTGTGGATAGCTCACCGTAGTGCATCCGCAACTGGTGCGCACGTCGCGTACGGTCAAGGGCGTCGAACCGCTGTTCTTCATGACAAACTTGGCGGTGACGGGATGGTTGTAGACGACTTGCCCACAGTCGATGTTCTTGTTTTGAATGGCAATCTCCTGGGCGTTGGCAGCCAACGCAGCCAACGCAAGGAGACCTGAGATAACATAATGCTTATTCATTCTGGTTCTTGTCAGCGAATTATGGTGAAATGTTTAGCGCCTTCACGGCCCGCAAACTCGGGACTATAGGCACACTGCGCAGTGCAGATGCCCGTGGCGTACTCGCCCTGGCGATCCACGTAATAGTCAGTCTCCACGACGTGTTGTCCTTTGGCCATGAGGTCGAAATAGTAATTTGTCACATTGTCTTTGGGTGAACAGTAGTAGCCCCAGTGGTAACCACTTGTCTGTCCGACAGGTTCCAGGCAGGCGGCGCGCTTGTCCTGGACCTGCACGAAGTCGTAGTCGCGGTCGGCGATGATGGTGATGCGCACCTTGATTTTGTCGCCCACCTTGATTTTGACAGTCTTGTCATTGATGACCTTGCTGTCCACCAGCACCTCACGCTTGACCTTCAGCCCTGACGATTGTGTGGACACATCGCTTGCCTTCTGCCAATATTGTGCATAGAGGGCGCCCCACGATGTGCCGTCGGATGTCTTCTCAGCGGTGAAGGTTGAGGGAGACGGAGCGTCAATGACCACCTTCACATAGCCCAGTCCTGCCGTGGCTTGGGGCATATCGAGCTTATGGCCGTCCACTTTCAGAGTCGCCGGTTCCGTTGTTGTCAGTTTGTCCATGTCGGTCTGGCCTTTTGGACCGGTCAAGAAAGCGTAGACAGCATCCACGGTGTTGATGGGCGTATCCCACGACTGGGTGCGCTTCTCCTGCAAGAGCCAACGTTGCATGTCCTCCACGGTCTTCGTGTCGCCCGGTGCGAGGAACCGCATGGCCTCGATGGCGGCCACCTGGGTGGGAATGCGATAGTCCTTCCAACTGTATAGGGCGCGCTGGGTGTCAAAATAGCGGCCCATCTCTTCCTTGTAGACCATGTATTCGTTGAGACTCTGTAAGTGATCTTTTGCCTGTGCCGTATGGCCATATTGAGCGAGAATGACCGCTGTGCGAGCCTTGCCATAGATGGTCAGCTTGGTGTTTTTCTTCTCCAATAGGCTCAGCAGGTAACGCATGTCAGCTGTCTGTTTGCGACCTATCAACGCGCTGGCGTATAGGTAATCACAAGAGAACTCGGACGGGACTTGCATCTGCGTCCGTTTCTTCTGCGTCTCTTTCTTCAGCTCTTTTACCTCGTCGGCAATTCGCTTGTCCAGATAAGTGAAAGCCTTGCTCATGAGAGAGTTGTTGTCTTGTGTGGCGGTGAGGCTGTTGAGGCGTGCCAAGATGCCTACGACTTCCATGGTCATCCACTTGTTTCCAGGCATGTCGGGCCACCAGCTGAAACTGCCATCGGGGTTTTGCAGCTCTGAAAGTTTCTCGGTAAAGGTGTCGATTCGGTAGTCCACAGACGATGGGTCCAGGTAATTGGCCAATTGTTGCTTTTGCTCTGTCTCGCGATTGGCGTCTGCCACCCACGGCGTTTCTGAGAGAATCATGGTCTTCAGTTCGTTGTTTTTCTGAAGACTGCTGACCAATGACGTCTCACCGCCTTGTCCCATCAGCCACAGTTTGCTGGTTTGTGCGATGGTGGGGTTGCTCGTCAGCAGACGCTGGGCAATCGTGTTGGCATAGAGAGCAGCCGCAAGTGAGATGGCGTTGTGCTCCGTCGGGTTGGCCACGGTGGGCAGCGCTTGTATCATCAGCCATGCGGGGTTGTTGGTATACTCCACTGTCAGGCGGTTGCGCTTGTCTGAAGAGGGAAAGACCTTGCTGAGGTCAAGGGTCTTCACACCCGCGCCGTCCTGTGTGAAGGGCAGCGTCGTGGTCACATATTCTGCGTTGGGCAACAATGGCAGGTAGTGTTGCTCACCGTCGCTGAAGCCCTGGCCCTCGGCCGTGGCCCGTGCGATGAAGAGAGAAATGCCATTGCCCATATCGGCCAAGCGGTCACCATTAATGGTGAAAGCGGCCGTGGCGGTCTGTCCCGCTGAAACGGTGAAGGGCGAAGACAAGTCTTCCACCACCTTATTGGTTTCAGGATTGATCAGTTGCAGACGAGCCTTTCCTTTCACATCCTTGTCTGATGTGTTGGCGATGCGGCACACCACCACCGTTTGGTCGCCTTGCCTGATGAAGCGAGGCAGGTTGGGTTGTACCATGACCGCTTTCTTAGCGACTGTCTCCGCGGTGATTTGCCCGTAATTGAAGTTGGTGTCATGTGCCAAGCCCATGAACTTCCATGTGGTGACACTCTCAGGCAAGGTGAAGGAAATGTTGACGTTGCCCTTGTCGTCGGTGGTCAAGGCGGGGTGGAAGAAGGCCGTCTCCGAAAGGTTCTCGCGCACTTGTGCTGCCGTGGCCGTTGAGCCCGCTTCCGTTCCTTGGTCCTTGGCGCTGCCCAGTCCCGCTATTCTTCCTTGGAGCTTGGCACCCTCATCGGTGGCTTTGGACAAGGCGCTCCTCTTCTTCACGGGAGCCTCATTTAGTTTGAAGGAAGTGGCGTCAGCTGTCTCCATGCTTTCGTTTGCGCGAGCCATCAGCATTGCCGGACCCTTGTAGCGGAACTGATAAGGGTTGGCGAAGTCGAACATCTCGGAAGTAAAGTGAGAGAAGTCGAGGTCGTGGACATTGAGGGCGTTGAAGCTCTCGAAGCCATATAGCCCCACTGCGGGCTGGGAATTTCTGTCCCATGACGCGCGGGGTGTGGAGAAAAAGTAACGATTTTCGAAATTCCAATGGTGCTTCTTGATGGCGTCAAGACTCTTGTCATACATCGACGCCAGCAGTTGCGCAGTGGCCGGTCGGCCTTGTGGAGTCTCGATATGCAGGGTCCATTGCTCCTTCTGGCCAGGTGTCAGCTTGTCGCGGAAGGTCTTCCATGTCAATTTCAGTTGGTTGTCGGGTGTGGGGCGGGTGATGCTCACCTGGTGGGTGTACATCTTTCCATTTTTCACCCAAGCCATGGTGAGGGTGATGCCGTCGCCATACT
The DNA here is from genome assembly GCA_036746215.1 of Prevotella sp. Lineage (GTDB taxonomy): Bacteria > Bacteroidota > Bacteroidia > Bacteroidales > Bacteroidaceae > Prevotella. Next base: position 930 of record DAIOEQ010000082.1, on the reverse strand, counting down.
CCTCCTTATAATGGAGCTTGCGCGTGACGACCTCATCGCTCAGTTTGCTCACGCCCTTATCGAGAATCTTGTCGGCGGAGAACACCGAATAGTAAATATGTGTGTCCTTGTCGGATGATCCCACTTGGATGTAGACGGGGCTTCCGTCGCCAGGGAACTTGTTGCCAGACACATAGAACCAGTCGTGTGTCGTGATGACGGGCTTCTTGTCGTTGTAGGAGAAGATGATGACCGACTTCTTGATGGTGTCTTGGCCACAGATAGCCTCCAGTTCGTGCTTGCCCGAAGGCAGCGCCTCACCCAGTGTGATGGGCTTGTTGGCTTCCGCTGTCTTCCATGTGCGGCCGTCCAGGCGATAGTTGATGGTGCCGTCAATCTGCTCCCCAGCCAGGTTGGTGCGCTTGACGGTGAATGTCTTCAAACTGTCGCGCAATGATTTTTCGGGCAAGTTGACCGTGAGCACCGCCGAGCGATTGCTCAACATCAGCGAGGTCGCAGCCTCATGCGTCTCACCCGTGCCGTCCGTCACCTTGGCGTTGGCCACGATGTTGAAGTAGGCCGCATGGTCGAGGTTGACATCGTCGGGGTAAGCCATGGGCAACTTCACCACGAACGATCCGTCGTCGGCCGTGACCGTGGAGTCGGATAGCAGCGCATTGAAACTGTCATCGATGCGCCAGCTCCACCACAGGGCTGGTCTTCTGCGCACCTCATAGGTCACCCTCGCACCTTGCACCGGCACGCCCGAGTAGGTCTTGGCCCATCCGCGCACCTCGACGGTGTCGCCCGGCTGGTAACTGTCCTTGTAAGCGCCATAGGTGATTTCAAACGTCGGGCGCTTGTATTCCTCCACCTGGAAGCGCGCTGTGGCCTCGTTGTCAGCCCTAATGAGAAAGCTGCCAGTCAGTCCCGTCATGGGCAGCGTGAAGT
>DAIOEQ010000081.1:0-8338 GCA_036746215.1 Prevotella sp. | reverse complement strand
ACCATTAACATCGCGGGTGAGGAGCTTACCGCACAAGAACTTCGCAATGCGGTTTATGCCGGCCCTTGGTTGTCAGACGCTAAGCGGTACTTCAGTAAAAAGCTATGTGCCGCTTATAAAATTGGCGGCGACTATTTGTCGGGAAGTGCCGAAAGGCAGAAATACTTGGAAACTGCAATCAAATGGATTTCAAGTATAGATTACCCCGATGTCAAGGATGATGACAAACGCATCAAGACCTATATGTCTGTTCATCAAAACGATGCTAATGCCTTGAAGTTATGGAGCTATTTCCAATGCGTTATCACATGGGTGGAAGCCACCTTCGTTAAGAAGCGTAAGAAGTGGATGAATGGATTGGAATGGGGGTATCTATACAACGAGTTTAAGGAACAGGTACTTGATCCTCAAAAAATAGAAGATGAGACCAAGAAATTGATGATAGATGATGATGTTACAAACAAGAAAGGTATCTATCATTACATCTTGACTCGCAATGAAAAATACCTGTCGATACGCTCTTTTACAGATGCTCAGCGACAAGCCGTATATGAGCGACAACAAGGAATATGCCCTATTTGTGGACGACATTTTGAACTGGACGAAATGGATGCTGACCATATTACGCCATGGAGCAAGGGCGGACATACTTTGTTGGAAAACTGCCAAATGCTTTGCAAGGAGTGTAACCGAAGAAAAGGCAATAAATAAGGTTCATACTAAATGACAAGTTCTCCTTGTCGGTATCGTCAGCTTGAAAGGCTTATTTTCCTGGGGGAAAAATAAAAAGAGGGCCCTCCGTCGGCTCCTCACTTGTGGGCGAGGAGGGACGGAGGGCTTTCTTGGAAAGGGTTATGCAGGTTTGGGCTCTTTTGGGAGCCGCAAGTGTCTCTGCAGGGGGAGAAAGCTTACTTGCTCTTCAGGGCGTTGAGGCTCTCCTGGATGGCGGTAATCTTCTCTTCGGCGTCGCTCTGCTTCTTGCGCTCGCGCTCCACCACGGCTTCGGGGGCGTGTGCCACGAAGTTCTCGTTGGCCAGCTTCTTCTTGACACCCGTCAGGAAGCCCTGCAGGTGTTCCAGGTCCTTCTCGAGCTTGGCAATCTCGGCGTCGACGTCAATCAGGTCGCCCACGGGCACGGCAAACTCATCGGTGCCCACCATGAAGGCGCTGGCGTCGGCGGCCTTGCTGTCGACAGTGGTGAAGGCCTTGAGGTTGGCCATCTTCGTGATGATGTCAGCGAAGGCGGCGTAGTGGTTCTCGCCGACGGCCTGCAACTCCAGTTCCTTCTTGGGGGCGATCTGCTTCTGGCTGCGCACCGACCTCACGCCAGCCACAATCAGCTTGACGTTCTCTATGGCTGCGCACAGTTGTTCTTCATCGGTGGTGGGCTCGTCGAGATGAAGTTGTGACACCATGATACTCTCTCCTTCCTTGCGCTCACCTAAGTGCTGCCACAGTTCCTCGGTGATGAACGGCATGAACGGGTGGAGCATCTGGAGCAGGGTCTCGAAGAAATGGAGCGTAGCCTCATAGGTGGCCTTGTCGATGGGTTGCGCCTGGCCGTTGACGTAGGCAGGCTTCACCATCTCCAAGTACCAGGCCGAGAACTCGTCCCAGAAGAGACGGTAGACAGTCATCAGCGCCTCAGAGATGCGATAGGTCTTAAATTGCTCGTTGAGCGTCTTGTTTGTCTCTTTCAGCTTGGCGTCGAACCAGGCCACGGCCGTTTTCGCGGTAGTGGGCTGCTCGATGTCTGCCGTCTGCCAACCTTCCACCAGTCGGAACGCGTTCCAAATCTTGTTGTTGAAATTGCGGCCCTGTTCGCAGAGCGTCTCGTCGAACAGAATGTCGTTGCCGGCAGGAGCTGAGAGCATCATGCCCATGCGTACGCCGTCGGCGCCATACTTGTCAATCAGCTCCAGGGGATCGGGCGAGTTTCCAAGGCTCTTGGACATCTTGCGGCCCAGCTTGTCACGTACGATGCCCGTGAAGTAGACATGACGGAAAGGCATCTTGCCGCGATACTCGTAGCCAGCCATGATCATGCGGGCCACCCAGAAGAAGATGATGTCGGGACCCGTCACCAGGTCTGATGTGGGATAATAGTAGTTGATTTCCTTGTTGTCGGGGTCAAGGATGCCGTTGAACAGGGAGATGGGCCACAGCCAGCTGGAGAACCATGTGTCCAGACAGTCTGACTCCTGCTCCAGGTCGGCGGCTGTCAGCGTGGCGTTCTTCTCTTGAGCCAGCTTCAGGGCTTCCTCGGAGGTCTCGGCCACGACGAAGTCGCGCTTGCCATCGGCTGTAGTGAAGTAATAGGCGGGAATGCGATGGCCCCACCACAACTGGCGTGAGATGCACCAGTCCTTGATGTTCTCAAGCCAATAGCGATAGGTGTTCTTGTATTTCTTGGGATAGAACTCCACCTCATCGTCCATGACTGGGGCCAGGGCGATATCGGCAAAGTGCTGCATTTTGAGGAACCACTGTGTGGAGAGCTTCGGCTCGATGGGCACATTGGTGCGCTCGGAGAAGCCCACCTTGTTGTCGTAGTCCTCAATCTTTTCCATCAGTTGCTTGGCCTCAAGGTCGATGGCGATCTGCTTGCGCACATCCATGCGGTCTTGGCCCACATACATGCCGGCGGCCTCAGAGATGGTGCCGTTGTCGTTGAAGATGTCGATGGTCTCCAAGTGGTGCTTCAGGCCCAGCATGTGGTCGTTGATGTCGTGGGCGGGTGTCACTTTTAAGCAACCCGTACCAAACTGGATGTCAACATAGGAGTCTTCGATGACGGGGATGCATCGGCCGACGAGAGGCACGATGACGTGCTTGCCCTTGAGCCAAGTGTTCTTCACATCCTCAGGGTTGATGCACATGGCAGAGTCGCCCATGATGGTCTCTGGACGCGTGGTGGCCACCACGGCATAGTAGCCCTTGTCGTCGCGGTGCATCACGTTGCCCTCGTCGAGGCGCTTCACGGAAGCCTGGTCTTCGGGAGCGACGTAGTATTTGAGATAGTAGAGCTTGGAGTGCTCCTCCTTGTAAATAACCTCCTCGTCGGAGAGGGCGGTCTGGGCCTTGGGGTCCCAGTTGACCATGCGTGCGCCACGATAGATATACCCCTTGCGATAGAGGTCCACAAAGACGTGAATGACACTCTTCGAACGTGTCTCGTCCATGGTGAACGCCGTGCGGTCCCAGTCGCAGGAGCAACCCAAGTGGCGCAACTGCTTGAGGATGATGCCGCCATGCTCGCGCGTCCAGTCCCATGCGTGCTCCAGGAATTGCTCACGTGTCAGGTCAGTCTTTTTGATGCCCTGCTCCGCGAGCTTGCCTACCACCTTGGCCTCTGTGGCGATGGAGGCGTGGTCGGTGCCAGGCACCCAGCAAGCGTTCTTGCCCTCCATGCGTGCGCGGCGAACCAAGATGTCTTGGATGGTGTTGTTCAGCATGTGCCCCATGTGGAGCACTCCGGTCACATTGGGTGGGGGAATGACCACCGTGTATGGCTCGCGGCCGTCGGGTTTAGAACTGAAGAGCTTGTTGTCAAGCCAGTACTGGTACCATTTAGACTCCACTTCCTTGGGGTCGTACTTACTTGCTAATTCCATGTGATTATAGATCTTTATACCTTATTATCTTAATAAAACGATGCAAAATTAATACTTTTCCACCTAAAATCATTAACTTTGCAGCAAATTAATTGGTTTTTATGCACACAAGAAAAGAAAAGCTTGAGGCTTTCGGCCGGTTGCTGGATGTGCAGTACCGGCTGAGGAAAGATTGCCCGTGGGATCGGAAGCAGACTTTTGAGAGCCTTCGCCCGTATACCATTGAGGAAGTGTTTGAGTTGGCTGACGCCCTTGCTTGCGGCAACCTTGAGGAGGTGAAGAAGGAATTGGGCGATGTTATGGAGCATGTCATCTTCTATTCGATGTTGGGAGAAGAGGAGGGACGCTTTGATGTGGCTGACGTCTGTAACACCCAGAGCGACAAGCTGATGTACAGACACGACTTCATCGACTGGGGCCCCGACACCACGATGGCAGGTTGCCCCGTATGGTCCGTGTCGAGTTCCGAACTGGTGATTAACGCCCATGGGCAAGTGGTCTATGCGGACGAACAAGGCGGCGACGCCACCAACCCCACCACTGCCTCACAAGTGGAGAGCACTTGGGAAAAGCGCAAGCAGAAAGAAAGGCATGGCAACAAGTCGGTGCTTTCGGGTGTGCCAACGTCATTGCCTTCCGTGATCAAGGCTTACCGCATCCAGGACAAGGCTCGCAATGTGGGATTCGATTGGGAGAAAAAAGAGGATGTCTGGGCTAAGGTGCGCGAAGAGCTTGGCGAGTTTGAGGCAGAACTCAGGAAAGAAGATGCGGAAAAGTCTACACAGGAATTAGGAGATTTCCTGTTTAGCATCATCAATGCGGCCCGGCTTTATCATCTTAATCCTGACAATGCGTTGGAGAGCACGAACCAGAAGTTTATCAGTCGTTTTGGCTATGTGGAGCGGAAAGTGAAGGAGGCAGGAAAGTCCATGACGGACATGAGCCTTCAAGAGCTCGACGCCCTGTGGGACGAAGCTAAGGCTAAGGAGAACAAATAATAAGATTATGAGAAAACTGACGATTGTCTTGGCCTTTTTGGCCGTGGCGTCATGGTGCATGACAGGATGCCAAAACAAAGGTGATAAGGCGAATGGCGGAGATTCCACATCGGTTGACGCGGGAGACACCATTGCCGACAGCACGGTCTATGGCGTGTGTGGTGAGGGAACGGCCATGCATACCGTTGAGCTCATCACAGATGCCGGTGACACAATCAATTACTTGATTGACGAGGACAGTGAGGGTAGACAGGATGTGCAGGGCGGATTGCTCGTGGGCGATAGGCTGGCCATCATTGAGGATGGCGACCGTGATGGCGACCGCGTGGCCAAGAAGGTCATCAACCTGACAACATTGCAAGGTAGGTGGACAAGTCTCGACAAGAACTTCGAAATCTTGGAGGGCGGACTTGTCAAGTCAAACGTGAGCGCCGAGGCCCATCCTTGGACTTCTTGGAAGATTCTCAACGGACGGTTGCTGCTCAACCGAGACACCTTTGACATTGACCAATTGAGTGCGGACTCTCTCTACCTCGAGAACCGCGAGGGCATCTTTGTCTACAAACGTTCCAAGTGAGAACTGTAACCATCATCAGCCATGGAACCATTCAAGATACACATCCTCGGTTGTGGCAGCGCCTTGCCCACATTGAAACACCACACTTCATCCCAGGTGATAGAGATGAGGGGCAAGCTGATGATGGTGGATTGCGGTGAGGGTACGCAGGTGCAACTGAGAAGGTTGCGCATCAGCTTCACGCGCATTCAGTCGGTGTTCATATCTCATCTGCACGGAGATCACTGTTTCGGTCTCATGGGGCTGATATCCACGTTTGGCATGTTGGGACGGACAAGTCCCCTCCATGTCTATGCGCCAGGTGAGTTTGAGGCTATGTTGCGCTCACAGATTGAGATGTTTTGCCCGGGGTTGGAATACGAAGTCGTGTTCCATGCGGTGGACACCACGAAGAGTCTGACGGTTTACGAGGACAAGAGTCTGACGGTTACATCTATCCCCTTGGAGCATCGCGTCGCTTGCTGCGGATATCTTTTCCGCGAGAAGCCGACCTTGCCTCATATCCGGCGCGACATGATAGACTTCTATCACATACCTCTCTGCCAGATCAATAACATCAAGAATGGAGCGGATTGGGTGACGCCAGACGGTGATGTCATCTCTCATGAGCGATTGACTGTTGCCGCGGAGAAGCCAAGGGCTTACGCTTATTGCAGTGACACGCGTTATGTGCCTACTTTGCATCAGTTGGTCGAAGGGGTCGATGTGTTGTATCACGAGTCAACTTACGACGCTACCCAGGAGAAACGTGCCCGCTTGTTTTATCATTCCACGGCTCGGCAGGCGGCTCAAGTGGCGCGTGATGCCCATGTCGGCCGGTTGGTGTTGGGGCATTACAGCTCTCGTTATGACGACGAGTCTGTCTTGCTCAAGGAGGCCCAAGAGGTCTTCCCCAACACGTTGCTGGCGCAAGAGGGTATGATCATCAATGTCTGAGGGAATTGGAATTATTGCGCCCTTCCTGTTAATTATTCTTAATAAGGATGGAATAATTTTGTGAAAAACAATTATTCTTTTTGAAAATCTCTATCTTTGCAAGAGACTTTATAAGTAGGTGTGTTCGGCTGATGAGGCCGGATGAGCCGCAAAAGGAATACGCGTATGATTAAAAAGATACTTGTTGCTTCTTTCTTGGCCTTGTTTATGGGCGGCTTGCCCCAAACAGTGAAGGCTGCCTCTTCCATAGAGATAGTAGACAACGAAACACAACAGGTGACGGTTTCCGTCAGCAGTGAAGGTGTGTTGCGTGTGACTGGGGCTGCCGGGCAGACCCTTTATGTGTATAACATCACAGGCGTGAGGGTCTTGAGCGTGAAGGTCGACGGATCCGATAAGAGCTATAACCTCAATCTGTCGAAAGGATGTTACATTGTGAAGGTGGGCAAGACGGTTCGGAAAATCTCCATACGATAGAAGCTGGGACATCGTTTTTCCGGAACGCATTGTGGGTTCCATTCTTTTTGTTGTTTTTGTTGGCGACAGGTTGTGCGGATAAAAGCAATCCCAACAAAGACTTGCAACTTAGCGATTACGACTCGCTGAGGGTGGGCGATTATGTGGTCAGCCCACCTAAAGTCCGTCATGAAATAGAGCGTTTGATGTTGGCGGACAAGGTCTGTTGCCAAGCAGATCGGTTTATCAGAACTTATTATAGAAGTGGTGGGCAGCTTGTTTGGATTACCCGTTTGGGTGTCAACCAGGGCGCTGACAGTCTGCTGGCCCGCTTGGCCAAGGTGAGGGATATGGGCTTTTCGTCCAAGCGCTTCGGTGTGGCGGAGATAGCTGCAGACTTGCGAAGAGTGAGAGATTTGGACTTTGACAGTGGGGACAACCAGGCCAGTGTGGTCTTTGCCAGACTGGAATATTATCTCACAAGAGGCTATCTCAGATATGTGGTAGGCCAACGTTTTGGCTTTGTCGATCCCAACATCGTTTATAACCGGCTTGATGTGAAAGACAGTGATTCCTTTCATGTGTCCTATAAGACTTTGTTTGATGTGAAGGCTGAGCGCCCCAACGAACGCTTTTACCAGCAGGCGTTTGGCAAGGTGTGGAGCGACAGCATCGTGGAATTCATGGACGAGGTGCAGCCGCGCAACCCCATGTACAACGAGTTGCAAAAGGGCCTGCACGGTGCTTTGGCTCAGCGATATGGACGCAATCTTATTTTGGCCAACATGGAACGGTGCAGGTGGAGACTGCCCGATGAAATTTACAAGCATACTCGTTATATCCTGGTCAACATACCCTCATTTCACCTTTTGGCAAAAGACGGGAATCGCGCCCTTTCCATGCGTATGGGATGTGGGAGCATGAAGACCAAGACCCCATTGATCGTGAGCCGTATCACGAGAGTGGACGTCAACCCCCAATGGATTGTTCCCAAGAGCATTGTGAAGAGCAGCATCGTCCATCATGTGGGCAATCCTTCGTGGTTTTCGTCACACCGGTATTTCATCCGGGAACGACAGACCGGCAGGGAAGTGCAAGTGGGCAGGGTGACGCGCGACATGTTGCTCAGTGGCGATTACCTGGTGGTGCAGGAGGGTGGCGCAGGCAACTCATTGGGCAGGATTATCTTCCGTTTTGACAACGGACTCTCAATCTTCCTGCACGATACGCCCAATCGTGGCGTGTTCTCCCAAAACGACCGTGACGTCAGTCATGGTTGCGTGCGGTTGGAGAGACCCTTCGCCTTGGCCGAATTTCTGTTGTCCGACGGACAACAGGAGATGGTGAATCGTATTGGATACTCTATCCAAGCCGACGTGTCGCCATTGGGCAAGAATGCCAAGACGCTGACAGCGCATCAGCAGGCGGTGCTCGACACGTTGGACAGAAAGCGACTGGTGGGACAGGTGAAGGTGGAACCGAGCGTCCCGATTTTCATCTTGTATTTCACGTTGTATCCCAAAGACGACGGAAACTGGGATTGCTATCGGGACGTTTATGGCTACGACACCCCAATCCTGGAGCGAATACATAACTTCATGTAGAACAAGTCATCATTTAGGTGGAAGAATATAGCGAAGAAAAAATCGTCAGTATGCTGGGAAACCCCGAGACGCAACGGGTGGCTTTCTCGGTGGTGGTCAGGACCTATAGCGAATCCTTGTACTGGAAGATTCGCCACATCGTCTTGACGCATG
>DAIOEQ010000080.1:0-8419 GCA_036746215.1 Prevotella sp. | reverse complement strand
TGATACCCGATGATGCTACTTTATGGCAAGATTTGACTTTTTGTTCTCTAAAAGAGCCAACGTGGATGATGCTACTTTTAATGAAAACCGATGACAAAAATTGTGGGCTTCCGGCGTGGTCTCCACCGTCCAGGAAGCGCCTTTCTGGTAGTTCTCGTATCCCATTGAACGCTCGCCATCAGTCTTTCCCAAAGACGATGTCGGCTTTGGGAAGTTGGCGACGGGAAGCATGATAGGCCTATCAGTCGTGTGGGGAATCGGAAAAGACAGGGAAACTCCAGCGTGTTAAAGAGTTTCCTTAGAGCTGTTATCTTTTTGAAATAGGCCTCCATTTCGGCGTGTAGCTTCCGATAAGTCGGAAATTTTGCACAAGGCAATGGCTGGTGTGCAATAAAAGGGCTGTTAGCATGCCCGGTTAGAGCGCTGAGGGTACGGTCGTGACGACGCTCGTCTGTTAAAAGACGGCCCCTCGTTTGTTAAAAAGAAAAAATCAAGTAAAGAAGAAATAAACATGTTTGAGAACTTAAGTGAACGCCTGGAACGCTCTTTCAAGATACTGAAAGGTGAGGGCAAGATCACCGAGATTAATGTTGCGGAGACCCTGAAGGATGTGCGCCGCGCCCTTTTGGATGCCGATGTCAACTACAAGGTGGCCAAGAGCTTCACCGACACCGTGAAGGCGAAGGCCCTGGGCATGAACGTGCTGACAGCCGTGAAGCCGGGCCAGCTGATGGTCAAGATTGTGCACGACGAGCTGGCCAAGTTGATGGGCGGCGAGGCCACGGAGCTCCACCTCTCGGGCAAGCCGTCTGTCGTCTTGATGTCGGGCCTGCAAGGTTCGGGTAAGACCACGTTCAGCGGCAAGCTGGCCAACATGCTCAAGACGAAGCAGCACAAGAACCCCTTGCTCGTGGCCTGTGACGTGTATCGTCCCGCCGCCATCGAGCAGCTGAAGGTGGTGGGCTCGCAGATTGGCGTGCCGGTGTTTGCCGAGGAGGAAAACAAGAATGTCAACGAGATAGCCCTCCACGCCATCCAGGAGGCCAAGGCCAAAGGCTATGACGTGGTCATCGTCGACACGGCGGGCCGTCTGGCCGTCGATGAGCAGATGATGCAGGAAATCGCCTCGCTGAAGGAGGCTGTCCATCCTGACGAGACCCTGTTTGTGGTCGACTCCATGACCGGCCAGGACGCCGTGAACACCGCCAAGGAGTTCAACGACCGTCTCGATTTCGACGGCGTGGTGCTCACCAAGCTCGACGGCGACACTCGTGGCGGTGCGGCCCTTTCCATCCGCACGGTGGTCACCAAGCCCATCAAGTTTATCGGAACGGGCGAGAAGATGGAGGCCATCGACGTGTTCCACCCCGAGCGCATGGCCGACCGCATCCTTGGCATGGGTGACGTCGTGTCGCTTGTGGAGCGCGCCCAGGAGCAGTTTGACGAGGAGGAGGCCAAGCGCCTGCAGAAGAAGATACAGAAGAACAAGTTCGACTTCAACGACTTCCTCAAGCAGATTGAGCAAATCAAGAAGATGGGCAACCTCAAGGAGCTGGCCTCGATGATCCCCGGAGTGGGCAAGGCCATCAAGGACGTCGACATCGACGACAACGCCTTCAACGGCATCGAGGCCATCATCCGCAGCATGACCCCGCAGGAGCGCACGTCGCCCGAGGTGCTCAACCAGAGCCGCAAGATGCGCATCGCCAAGGGCTCGGGCACCAGCATACAGGAGGTGAACCGCCTCGTGAAGCAGTTTGACCAGACGCGCAAGATGATGAAGATGGTCACGGGCAACCAGGCCATGTCGATGATGGCGCGCATGAAAGACATGAAGGGCGCCATGCCCCGCATGCCCAAGTTGTAAATAAATTAAGGAGAACATTATGGCATACACATTAATCGACGGAAAGGCGACAGCCGCCGCCATCAAGCAGCAGATAGCCGACGAGGTGAAGGAAATCGTGGACCGCGGAGGCAAGCGCCCCCACTTGGCGGCCGTGTTGGTCGGGCATGACGGAGGCTCGGAGACCTATGTGAAAAACAAGGTGATCGCCTGTGAGCAATGTGGCTTCAAGTCGACGCTCATCCGCTATGAGGACAATGTGACCGAGGAGGAGTTGCTGGCCTGCGTGGACCGGCTCAACAAGGACGACGATGTCGACGGTTTCATCGTGCAGTTGCCCTTGCCCAAACATATCGACGAGCAGAAAATCATCATGGCCATCGACTACCGCAAGGATGTCGACGGCTTCCATCCCATCAATGTGGGCCGCATGAGCATCGGCCTGCCCTGTTTCATCTCGGCCACGCCGCTGGGCATCCTGACCCTGCTCCAGCACTATCATGTGGAGACTTCCGGCAAGAAGTGCGTCGTCCTCGGTCGCAGCAACATCGTCGGCAAGCCCATGGCCCAGCTGATGATGCAGAAGCAATATGGTGACGCCACCGTGACGGTGTGCCACTCCCACTCGAAGACGCTGAAGGAAGAGTGCCGCAAGGCCGACATCATCATTGCCGCCATCGGCCAGCCCAACTTCGTGACGGCCGACATGGTCAAGGAAGGTGCCGTGGTCATCGACGTCGGCACGACGCGTGTGCCCGACGCCACGCGCAAGAGCGGCTTCCGCCTCAATGGCGACGTGAAATTTGACGAGGTGGCACCCAAGTGCTCCTTCATCACGCCCGTCCCCGGCGGCGTGGGTCCCATGACCATCTGCTCGCTGATGAAGAACACGCTGGCCGCCGGCAAGAAAGCTTACTACAAGGCGTGATGACAGCGACCGAGTGGTATAGGAAAGGCAACTCCTACAGGCAGCAAGGCGACTGGCAACATGCGCTCAACTGTTACATGGAGGCCATCGAGATTGACCCGCAGTCGCCCGCTGTGGAGGCCAAGGAGATGTTGGAAAACATCTTGAATTTCTACAACAAGGACGCCTACAACCCATGACGGACATGGGCGCAAGGCGGAAGTATACAAAAACAACTGAAAGAAGAAATTAAATAGTTATACCTATGGCAAAAATAAAGGGCGCCATCGTCGTTAACACGGATCGTTGCAAGGGATGCCAATTGTGCATTGTGGCTTGTCCGAAGGATGTTATCGCCCTGGCTCAGAAAAAGGTAAACGTCCACGGTTATCCGTACGTGGAAGCCGCCCGTCCAGACGACTGCATTGGCTGCGCCAGTTGCGGCATCGTCTGCCCGGATGGTTGCATTACGGTCTACAAGAAAAAAATGGAGGATTAAAGGCTATGGCAGAACAAGAAGTCGTTTTAATGAAAGGCAACGAGGCTATAGCCCACGCTGCCATCCGATGTGGCGCGGATGCTTTCTTCGGCTATCCCATCACACCGCAGACGGAAATCATCGAGACCCTGTCGCTCCTCAAGCCGTGGGAGACCACGGGCATGGTGGTCGTACAGGCGGAGAGTGAGGTGGCCTCCATCAATATGGTTTATGGCGGCGCTGGCGCCGGCAAGCGTGTGTTCACCACGTCGTCTTCACCGGGTGTGGCGCTGATGCAGGAGGGCATAGCCTACATGGCAGGCTCGGAGATACCTGGCGTCTTTGTCAACGTGCAGCGCGGAGGCCCCGGCCTGGGAACCATCCAGCCCTCGCAGAGTGACTACTTCCAGGCCACGCGCGGAGGCGGAAACGGCGACTACAACGTCATCGTGCTGGCCCCCAACTCAGTGCAGGAAATGGCCGACTTTGTCGACCTGGCGTTTGAGCTCGCCTTCAAGTATCGCAACCCGGCCATGATCCTGTCGGACGGTGTCATCGGCCAGATGATGGAGAAGGTGGTGTTGCCACCCTTCAAGCCGCGCCGCACGGAGGAGCAAATCCGAAAGGAGTGCCCTTGGGCTACCATCGGGCGCACCAAGGACCGCGAACCCAACATCCTGACTTCGCTTGAGCTGAAGTCGGAGGTCATGGAGAAGCGCAACCTGCACTTGCAGGAGAAGTATCAGGCCATCCGCGACAATGAGGTGCGCTACGAGGCCCAACAGTGTGACGACGCCGACTACGTCATCGTGTCGTTTGGCAGCGCGGCCCGCATCGGCGAGAAAGCGGTGGAGCTGGCCCGTGCCGAGGGCATCAAGGTCGGACTGTTCCGCCCCATCACCCTGTGGCCTTTCCCCAGCAAGGAGATTGCCGCCATGGCGAAGGACAAGAAAGGCTTGCTCGTCAGCGAGATCAACGCGGGACAGATGATACAAGACGTGAAACTGGCCGTCAATGGCGCCCTGCCCGTAGAACACTTCGGACGTCTGGGCGGCATCGTGCCTGAGCCGGAAGAGATCGTCAACGCTTTGAAGGAAAAATTAATGAGATAAGGAAATGGCAAACGATATAATTGCGCCGGAAAATCTTGTCTACAAGAAACCGGAACTGATGAATGACACCCCGATGCACTACTGCCCGGGCTGTTCTCATGGAGTGGTCCACAAACTTGTTGCGGAGGTTATAGAGGAGATGGGCATGGCAGAGAAGACCGTGGGCGTGTGCCCCGTGGGCTGCGCCGTCTTTGCCTATCGCTATCTCGACATCGACTGGCAGGAGGCGGCACATGGCCGCGCGCCCGCCCTGGCCACGGCCATCAAGCGCCTGTGGCCCGACCGCCTCGTCTTCACCTATCAGGGTGACGGCGACCTGGCTTGCATCGGCACCTGTGAGACCATCCACGCGCTCAACCGTGGCGAGAACATACCCATCATCTTCATCAACAACGCCATCTACGGCATGACGGGCGGACAGATGGCCCCCACGACGCTCATCGGCCAAAAGACATCGACGTGCCCCTATGGCCGCGACCCGAAGATACATGGCTATCCACTCAACATCACCGAGCTGGCCGCCCATCTCGACGGCACCTGCTACGTGACACGCCAGAGCGTGGAGACCGTCGCCTCCATCCGCAAGGCCAAGGCCGCCATCAAGAAGGCCTTCACCGCTTCCATGGAGGGAAAGGGCGCCAGCCTCGTCGAAATTGTGTCTACCTGCAACAGCGGTTGGAAACTCTCGCCCGTGAAGGCCAACCAGTGGATGGAGGAGCACATGTTTAAGAAGTATGTCAAGGGCGATTTAAAGAATACATTGGACGAATGAAAACAGAAATCATTATTTCAGGCTTCGGAGGACAGGGTGTCCTCTCGATGGGTAAGATATTGGCTTACTCTGGTCTGATGGAAAACAAGGAAGTGACATGGATGCCGGCCTATGGACCTGAGCAACGTGGCGGCACGGCCAATGTGACGGTCATCGTCAGTGACGAGCGCATCTCGTCGCCCATCCTGAGCAAGTATGACGTGGCCATCGTCCTCAACCAGCCCTCAATGGACAAGTTCGCTCCCAAGGTGAAGCCGGGGGGCATCCTCATCTATGACGGCTATGGCATCATGAACCCCACCGAGAGAAAAGACATACGCATCTTCCGCATCAACGCCATGGACAAGGCAGCGGAGATGAAAAACGCCAAGGTCTTCAACATGATCGTGTTGGGCGGACTGCTCAAGGTGTGTCCTGTGGTGAGCACGGACGGACTCAACAAGGCGCTCTTCAAGAGCTTGCCGGAGCGCCATCACAACCTCATCCCGCTCAATATGCAGGCCGTTGGGGAAGGCATGAAAATCATCGAGCAAATACTATAATACTTGATTTTTTTATAACTCTCTAGTTTAGAAGGTGGGTGGCAGTGATTGCGACCTGCCTTTTTTTGTTTGCATTTTGTTGCCCGAATGGTATTTTTCTTCCTTTTTAGGCTTCTTGTTGTCTCTAAATATGTTATCTTTGCAAAGAGATACCAACCTAAAACAACAGTAATGAAGAAAACATGGATGATATTGGCGGCGTGTGCCGCTGTTCAAGCTCATGCCCAACAGCAACAGCCTTTGCCCGCATACCAAATCCTGGGCAAGGATACGACATGCCAGGTGTTTGTGTATTCGCCTGGCGATAGGGACGGCCTCCACTTGGCCTATCTCACCGATGATGAGAAATGGAAGGACGTGGGGCAACTCTGCTCTTCCGACTATGCGCAGTGGGGAAGTCAGAAACGCATGTACAACCCTTATGTGATCCATGCCAATGACGGCTCGTGGCGCCTCTTGTTTGGCGTCAGCGACAGCGCACCTTGTTTTGCGGCGGCTTACAGTGAGGACCTTGTCACGTGGCGCCCGCAAGACTATCCGCGTACGCTGGTGAAGGGCGTCTTGAGCCCTGTGATGTTCCAGATGGACGACGGGACGATCGATGTCTATTACAAAGCGAAGGATGGCACCAAGCACTATGTGCAGGCGTCGGAGGACTTCCGCAAGTTTGAGGAGTCGCCAGAAGCCAGCACCATCGATGATGCGGCATGGGTCAGGGACACGGCGACCGTGAACGGCAAGTTGCTCCAAGGCAACTTGTTTGATGTGCCCAAGGTGCATCTCGACTATATCCTCCAATATTTTGCGGCTGTGCGCCATGATGCCCAGATGAGCGCCGAGACCATGCGCGATGATGACAAGCGCTTCGCCACGATCGGCAACCATGTGGATGTCTCCCTCCAGGTCAATCCCGGCCAGACCAAGGCCATCAGCGACAAGCTCATAGGTGTGTTCTTCGAGGACATCAGCCGTGCGGCGGACGGAGGACTGTATGCCGAACTGATACAGAATCGCGACTTCGAGTACTCGCCGGCAGACCGCAGGGAGTGGACGGCCACGACAGCCTGGCAGTCCAACAAGCCCATCGTGGTGAAAACTGATGTGCCCTTGAGTAAGAACAACGCGCACTATGTTGTGCTGGCTCCCAAGGACACCTTATACAATATAGGGTGGGACGGCATCACGGCCGGCCCCAACGACCAGTTTGACTTCTCTGTTTACTTGCGCAACGAGAATGGCGGCAAGAATCAAGTTGTCGTGCAACTGGTGGGCGAGAACGGAGAGGTGTACGCCAAGGAGAAAATCAAGACCGAGGGACAGGGCTGGAATCGTTATGCCATCCCGTTGGTGGTCGACAAGAAGGCCGTGAAGGGCCAGGTGCGCTTGGCGCTGACTCCTGTAAAGGATGGAGATGTCTCGGTGGACATGGTCAGCCTCTTCCCACATGAGACCTACAAGGGACACGGACTGCGAAAGGACCTGGCCGAGGCTATCGCCGCGTTGCATCCCAAGTTTGTGAGGTTCCCGGGTGGCTGCATGAGCCACGGACAGGGCATCGACAACATCTATCATTGGAACGAGACCATTGGACCTTGGCAAGACCGCAAGCCCGACTTCAACATTTGGGGCTATCACCAGACACGCGGACTGGGCTTCTATGAGTATTTCCAGTTCTGCGAGGACCTGGGCGCGGAGCCGCTTCCTGTGCTGGCGGCAGGCGTCCCTTGCCAAAACTCGGTGCCCAACAAAGAGGGCTATGGAGGGCAGCAGGGAGGCATCCCGATGAAGGATATGCCAGCTTATTGCCAGGAAATCCTCAACATGATAGAGTGGGCCAATGGTGACCCGGCCACATCCAAGTGGGCCAAGATGCGCGCTGACGCAGGACACCCCACGCCTTTCGGCTTGAAGTATGTCGGCGTGGGCAATGAAGACCTCATCTCTACGACATTCGAGGAACGTTATGAGATGATATGCAAGGCCATCAAGGAGAAATACCCAGACATTGAGGTGGTCGGGACCGTGGGCCCCTTCCACGAGCCGTCGTCCGACTATGTCGAGGGGTGGAAGTTTGCAAAGCAACACAAGGACATCCTGGACCTTGTCGACGAGCACTACTATGAGTCGCCGGGATGGTTCATGCACCACCAGGACTATTATGACAACTATGACCGCACGGCGCCCAAGGTGTATCTTGGCGAGTATGCGTCACGCACACGTATGGTGGAGAGCGCCCTTGCCGAGGCCCTTTATCTCTGCTCCGTTGAGCGCAATGGCGATGTGGTCTCGATGACAAGCTATGCGCCATTGCTGTGCAAGGACGGCTATTCCAACTGGAACCCCGACATGATTTATTTCAATAACGACACCATCACCAGCCTGACACCAAGCTATCACACCCAACGCTTGTGGGGCATGCATAGCGGAGATGTTTATGTCGCCTCGAAGGTTGGCGTACGCCCGGAACTGCAATATCGTGTGGCGGCCAGTGTCGTGAAGGACTCAAAGACGGGAAAGACCACGCTCAGGTTGGTCAATGCCTTGCCTGCAAGCGTCACAGTTTCCTTGCAAGGGCTCGACATTCCAGTTGGGGCGAAGATGGAGGGATTCTCCGGAAGGCCTGCCGACAAGAAGGTGGAGCAGGTGAACGGCACAGAGCAAGGAAAACGTGTCGAACTGAAACCTTACATGGTGAAGGTTATTACATTCTGATATATTCTAAAGAAGAGGGGACGGCGCATTGTCGACCCTTCTTCTTTTTT
>DAIOEQ010000079.1:0-8420 GCA_036746215.1 Prevotella sp. | reverse complement strand
CACGATGACCTCCTTGAAAAAGATACGGTTGGTTCGGTCGAGATCCATAACTCGATTTTGATATAGAGATGAAAAGAGAACACGGGCGATAATGTCAAGAAGGGTAAGATACTGCTCAAGGTCGGCACTCGTGTCTGTCAGTTGGTGATGAGGAATGCAGTCAAGATTACATTGAGCAAAAAGGAAGCTAATGTGATGACGGGCCACACAATGCAGAATATGATTACATTTATTCTCTCGTAGCCAAGTCCCAACCGCTTCCCTTGGTACAAAAGCCATTGGACACAGAGGTTGAAAATGTTTTTACCAAGTGGTTTGGCATAATACCTGTTCCAACATCGTTCAAAAACCTTTTTGGAAGTCAATGCAAAGGGGAGAATGAAGAACAATTTGATGCCTTCGATCAAAATGTACAAATATCTTCTCATAGTTTTTATAATAAAAACGAAAAAAAGGGAATGGCAGTATTTAGCTGTCATTCCCTTTTATTAGGATTTCAATGTTTTAGACTTTTACTTGACCTCCTCGAAGTCGGCGTCCTGGATGTTGTCGTCGCTCTTTGCGCCGCCGTTGTCGGTCTGTGCGCCGGCACCAGCGTTAGCTTGTGCGCCAGCGCCCGGCTGAGCGCCGCCCTGGTACATCTGTGCGGAAGCGGCCTGCATGACGTTGTTGAGGTTGGCGATGGCGGTGTCGATGGCGGCGGTGTCGGCAGCCTTGTGGGCGTCCTTGAGCTGCTGGAGAGCCTGCTCGATGCCCGGCTTCTTGTCGGCAGGGATCTTGTCGGCGTTGTCCTTCAGGAAGTTCTCGGTGGTGAAGATCATCGAGTCGGCCTGGTTCATCTTGTCGACCTTCTCACGCTCGGCCTTGTCGGCTGCTGCGTTCTGCTCGGCCTCGGCCTTCATGCGGTTAATCTCGTCCTCGCTGAGGCCAGACGAAGCCTCGATGCGGATGGCCTGCTCCTTGCCTGTGGCCTTATCCTTGGCGCTCACGTTGAGGATGCCGTTGGCGTCGATGTCGAATGTCACCTCAATCTGTGGAACGCCACGGCGTGCCGGTGCGATGCCCTCGAGGTTGAACTGGCCGATGCTCTTGTTCTGGGATGCCATGGGGCGCTCACCCTGCAGCACGTGGATGGTCACGGCTGTCTGGTTGTCGACGGCGGTGGAGAACACCTCGCTCTTCTTGCAAGGGATGGTGGTGTTGGCGTCGATGAGCTTGGTCATCACGCCACCCATGGTCTCAATGCCAAGGGTCAACGGAGTGACGTCGAGCAACACGATGTCGCCAGCGCCCTTCTCGTTGTTGAGGATGGCACCCTGGATGGACGCGCCCACGGCCACGACCTCGTCGGGGTTGACACCCTTTGAAGGCTCCTTGCCGAAGTAGTTCTTGACCAAGGTCTGCACGGCGGGTATACGGCTTGAGCCACCCACCAGGATCACCTCGTCGATGTCGCTCGTTGAGAGCTTGGCGTCGCGGATGGCGTTCTGGCAAGGCACCAGGCAAGCCTGGATGAGGTTGTGTGCCAACTGCTCAAACTGTGAGCGGGTCAGCGTCTTCACCAAGTGCTTGGGCACGCCGCCCTCCGCTGAGATGTAAGGCAAGTTGATTTCCGTGGAAGTGGTGCTTGAGAGCTCGATCTTGGCCTTCTCGGCAGCCTCCTTCAGGCGCTGCATGGCCATCGGGTCCTTGCGGAGGTCGATGCCCTCGTCGGCCTTGAAGCCGTCGGCGAGCCAGTCGATGATGACCTGGTCGAAGTCGTCGCCGCCCAGGTGCGTGTCACCATTGGTGGCGAGCACCTCAAACACACCGCCGCCAAACTCCAGGATGGAGATATCAAACGTGCCGCCACCGAGGTCGAACACGGCGATCTTCATGTCCTTGTTGGACTTGTCGACACCATAGGCCAGCGCGGCAGCCGTAGGCTCGTTGACGATACGGCGCACGTTGAGGCCCGCGATGGCGCCAGCCTCCTTGGTGGCCTGACGCTGCGAGTCAGAGAAGTAGGCAGGCACGGTGATGACAGCGTCGGTCACCTCCTGTCCGAGGTAGTCCTCGGCGGTCTTCTTCATCTTCTGCAGCACCATGGCGCTGATCTCCTGCGGCGTGTAAGGATGTGCCGCGCCTTCGATCTGCACCTTGGGATATCCGTTGTCGTTGATGACGGTGTAAGGCACACGCTCAGCCTCCTTACGGCTCTGCTCATAGGTCTCGCCCATGAAGCGCTTGATGGAGTAGACCGTGTTCTTCGGGTTGGTGATGGCCTGGCGCTTGGCGGGGTCGCCCACCTTGCGCTCGCCATCTTTCATGAAGCCCACCACAGACGGTGTGGTGCGCTTGCCTTCGCTGTTAGCGATCACTACTGGCTCGTTGCCTTCGAAGACGGCCACGCAGCTGTTGGTAGTACCTAAGTCGATTCCAATAATCTTTCCCATAGTTGTATATTTTTTATTTTATTGTTCTTGATGAATGTTGTGTGAACGTAATGTTCGTCCATCATTGAACAAAGGGCGTGCCAAACCATTTCCGTTTGGGTGTCAATGTGACAGATTGACACAGCGGCCGTCCTCATGGCCGTCCTTGTTACGCCAAAAGGCCAACGACGGCTTATCGCAACCGTGTTGGCCTTTGGCATGATGCTGGGGGAAGAGAGAGGCAACCCCGCATCCCTTTATGGGGCCGTTATGGCTCGGCCCATTTCTCATTCACTTCCTCGATGTTGATACCGAGCAGTCGCATCTGCCGGAACATCTCGGGCAGCACCTCGCGGAAGAAGGCGTCGCGCCGGGCGCTCATGATGTGCTCCTTGGCGTCGGCCCCGACGAAGTAACCCAGTCCGCGCCGGTTGTAGATGACTCCTTCGCGTGCCAGCTCCTCGTAGGCTTTCACGGCCGTGTTGGTGTTCACCTCCAGCGTCACGGCGTACTCGCGCACGGACGGTATGCGGTCGTCGGCCTTGTACTTGTCGGCCAGGATGTCGTCGCAGAGGCGGTCGGCCATCTGCAGGTATATGGCTTTGTTGTTGTTGAACGTCATCTTGTCAGTTTTAAGTTGTCTGTGTCTATGCTTCCGCTGCCTGTCACGTCTTGCTTGAATGTCCGCGCTTTGCCGCTGAGCGTGATGTCGCCACTGCCGGCCACGCCCGCTGTCACGTCGCCACAGTCGGCCAGCGCCAGGCTGACGGAGCCGCTGCCCGTCACGTTGATGGTTGTTTCGTCAGCGCGTGTGAGGCGTGCCGCGATGTCGCCACTGCCAGCGACGGAGGCTTTCACGATGCCGGCCTCGACGCCCGCCATGTTGATTTCACCGCTGCCGGCTACCGCCAGCGTCAGTTGGGGAGCCTTGATGACCCTGTCGCAGGTGAAGATGGCGCTGCCCGCCAGGCTGACGCAGGTCAGGTAGGGGGCGCGCACCACAATCTTGGAGGCGACGGCGCCCGTGTTGTTGATGATCCACTCGACGCCTTTCTCCTCTTTCCCGCGGCTTCCCTCGATGCTCAGCGTGCTGTCGCTCACGTTGACCAGGATGCGGTCGAACGATTTCTCGGGGGCGGTGATGGTCACGCTGAACGTGTCGGACGGGATGTACTCCACGTCAGTGCCTACGCTGATGACGAGCTGGTTGAATTCGCGTGTGTCGATGGTGCGTGTGGTCTCGGGGCCGAGGTCTTTGGATGACTCTATCTTGCAAGAGCTGAACAGTGCCATGACGGCGATGAGCATAAGTGCTATTTTCTTCATGATGATGGGGCTTTAGAAGTTGAGTGTCTTGTTGGTGACGGCCTGCATGCGCGAGTAAATGCGGAACGAGGCCCAATAGTTGAAGGCGATGACCAGGATGAGTGCCAATGTGTGGAGCGTGGTCGCGAGTGGCGTGGTGATGATGCCCACGCGGTAAATGCCATCGCCGTATAAGGTGTCGAGCACCGCCTTGGCCGCGAAGGCTATGCCTCCGATGAACAATGTCGCCGCGACAAACACCAACAGGTTGCTCAGGATCCATGCGTGTCGGCGGAAGAAGGTTCCGATGAGCAGGAAGATGGAGTGGAGCCACAGCAGGCCCATGAACCCGATGAACGTGTCGCCGAACGAGAACGACAGGCGCGGGAACGTGTCGACGGTCACGGTGAGAAACAGGGCGAAAGCCGAGCGGCTGTTGCCGAACATGGCCTGGAAGATGCCCATCTGCAACAGGTCGCCCACGACGAAGCCCGCGACGAAGGCCAAGGGTAGGGCGATGATGAGATAAAGGTAGCGTGCCGAGAACTTCTCCAGTCGGCTGGCCGGCAACATGAAGGCGCTGATGCGCTTGCGCTTGTCGCCCAAGTCGGCCACGATGAGCGCGCCGCAGGCCAGGTAGTACCAGGTGATGACGACGGTCAGGATGGTGGAGGCTGTCGAGGTGTACGACGAGTCGTAGTAGTCTTGCCTGAAGACACCGGCGAGGAAGGGTATGAGCAATGTGGCAAAGGCGATGATGATGAAGCCCGCTGCGGCGTAGGTGTAGAGGCCGCGGCGCTCGGACAGTTGCCAGCGCATGACGTGGGCGAAGCGTGTGATATTGAAGTTTTTCATGATGAGTGGGTGTTCAGTGTTTTTACTTGTTGGACGTGAGTGTCGCGGGCAGCTTGCCGCTGACGGCCGCGTCGAAGAGCAGCTCGAGGTTGACCTGTGTCTCCTCCTCGCCGTCCTTGCGTGGCATGATGGCGCTGAGGCCGCCGGCCGATGGCTCCGCGTAGACCGCTTCGGCGGCTTGCGCCTCGGGGATGGTGCGGAAGGCGTAGGCTTCGGTCACGTCGCACACGCTGCTGTCGAGCAACACGTGGCTTTGGTCGATGATGATGATGTGGTCGAGCAGCGACTCCACGTCGTGCACCTGGTGGGTCGAGACGATGAGCGTGCGGTCGTCGGTCATGTGGCGCGCCACCACCTTGCGAAACAGGCTCTTCGAGGGGATGTCGAGGCCGTTGGTGGGCTCGTCCATGAAGATGTAGCTGCAGCCGGTGGCCAACGCGAAGCTCATGTAGACCTTCTTCTTCTGTCCCATGGAGAGGGCTTTCAGGTGGATGTCTGCGGGCAGTTCGAAGTCGGCCAGGCAGCTGCGGAGGATGTCCTCGCTGAAGTGGGGATAGAACGCGCTGTTGATGCGCACATATTCCTTGAGCGTGATGGCGGGCAGGTCATACTCCTCGGGCACGAGGTAGACCTCCTGCAGCATGGCGGGTGTGCGGAGGGCGCTCCGCTCGCCGTTGACCGTGATGTCGCCCTGGCGCAGGCGAAGCAGTCCGCAGACGAGGTAGAGCAGGGTCGACTTGCCCGTGCCGTTCTTGCCCAGCAGGCCATAGATGCGGCCTGGCTCCAGGCTGAGCGAGAAGTCCTTGAATACCAAGTGCTTGCTGCCTGGATAGCGGTAGGTGATGTTCTGGATGTTGATCATTGTCTTATCGTTTTTGAGTTGTTCTTTGTTGTGTATCTGTGTACTACTTTAATAGTACACTGCAAAGATATGACGTTTTCTGCTTGCTTGCAAATAAACTGGGCGGAAAATGCGGTTTAATAACATTCGTTAACTTATAAGGTGGGGAAGAAGTGCCTTCACCTTATATATATTATACGCAGTGAGGAAGGGAGGCTTGAGCTAATGCGGAAAATGCCGAGCGCCATTTGAGGCGGTGCGAAATAGCGTGACAAAAGGCCCCTCAGGAATGGCTCCGTTGCCAGCGCGGGCGTTGTCGCCCGCAAATGCGCGCTGTTTTTCATTGGTTTCGTAAATTTCATGAAATCAGCAACTTATGTAATTCTGTAAGCTTCGTGCGGCCTTCATCCGTCTTAAAAGGCGGAAAGAGATGCCTAATCGAGTCTCGATCTCTGACGTATCGTGCTTCGACTTGGCATCTTTCGTCTCTGCTTTAGGCGTTGATAGAGCTTCGATTCGTATCGAATCCCCTGGTCTGCGGGTTTCGCTCCTGTCTTTCCAAGCTTGTCGCCTGTCGCCAGTGCGCGCCATGACCCCTTTTCGTTCGCTAAATGCCTCACTCCGGAGACGCGCTTTTTTGAGGAAAAGAGGTGACAAGCCCATGCCGTATGGCAGATTTGCGGCTTTCTCATCCAACCTGTGCCCGCATCCGGGGAGCTGTCAGTCTCTTCCCCGAAGTCGCGCAAGATATAATGGGTGGATATGAGGAAAAACGTCTGTTTTCGCATGTGTGTGCGCACACGGCAGTTGATTTATGTCAAAAATGAGGCGATATTCATGGAAAAGTTGGCCGAAAGTATTGCGCCCTTTTGGAAATCAGCGTAACTTTGCAGCGTCAAAAGACAAGAACACGACACGTGAGTGTCCCAAGAGATACAGAGAGAATTTGAGAGAGCAGGATGAAAGGAGAAAGTCATACGTAGGTATAGTTTCATAAGGTAAAAGATTAGTAGTATAGGTATTCAGTCAAACATAGGTAGAAGATTGTCAGGAAGGCATTAGAAATAAGGTAGAAGATTGTTAGGAAGGCATTAGGGATAAGGTAGAAGATTGTAACGTTCGGGCATTGGTCAACAGGTAGAAGATTGTTGGACAGGATACGAAAAGAAGGCAAGAGGATAACAAGAGAAAAGCGCGCGACCAGTCGTGATGACTACGTCAGCTCAGGATAACCCTCCGCCACAGGAACAGAGTGGGGGAGAAGAACATAACATTAACTGAAGAAAAGGAGGTTTGGAATGAATGTGACAATGGTTTTGGCCATGTATGCGGCGTTGTTCGCCTCATGGAAATGGCTCAACGACAACTCGGAACACAACACGTGAAGCATCATGTGACACGTTGGAAAATGTGAGAGAACACACGTGACACATAGGAAAGCATAGAACATTAGAGATTGGTTATATAACGCTAAGGACGGTTTCCCCCAGAGGAGGCCGCCCTTATTTTTTTGCCCTTGTCCGGCCGGCGGAGGCTGCCGCGCAAGCGAAAAACCGGGTGCCGGCCTTTGCCAATTGTCGTTTTGTCATTACCTTTGCAGTCATGTTCAGCAATAAGAAAAGCGACCTCCTCCTCGCAAAGATACGCAATGGCGCCCGTCTGTCGGGCCGCGAGAAGCTCGAGCTCATCGTGGAGCTGAGCATCCCGTCGATGCTTGCGCAGATCACCACGGTGATGATGTTTTTCATCGACGCCGCCATGGTGGGCCATCTCGGTGCCGCCGCGTCGGCGTCGATAGGCCTTGTGGAGACCACCACGTGGCTCATGGGCAGCATCCTGAGTGCCGTGTCGCTGGGATTTTCGGTTCAAGTGGCCCATTTCATTGGCGCCAACGACTTCACGCGCGCCCGCCAAGTGTTTCGCCACGCGCTTGTCTGTGGCGTTGCGGTCAGCGTGCTGATGGCCCTTGCGGGTGCCGCCGTCCACACGCCGTTGCCCTATTGGCTTGGGGGCAAGGCCGACATCGCCCCTTTGTCGTCGGCCTATTTCCTCATTTTCAGTCTCACCCTGCCTGCCGTGCTCCTCTATCATCTCATGAGCGCCATGCTCAAGAGCGCGGGCGACATGCGCGTGCCCAGCGTGTTGAGCATCCTGATGTGTTGCCTTGACGTGGCGTTCAACTATCTGTTCATCTATCTGCTCAAGATGGGCGTGGTGGGCGCGGCCCTCGGCACGATGTCGGCTTATGTCGTCACGGTGGTACCCATGGCGTGGCAGGCCCTCCGCAAGAACAAGATCATCGCCCTCAGCCTCGACCACACGCAGTTTGTGTGGATGTGGTCGTATGTGCGCAACGCCTTGAAGATCAGTCTGCCTGTCGCCATCCAGAACATCCTCATGGGGTCGGCCCAGGTGGTGAGCACGCTCATCGTGGCGCCGTTGGGCAATGTGGCCATCGCCGCCAACTCGTTTGCCATCACCGCCGAGAGCCTCTGTTACATGCCTGGCTATGGCGTGGGCGACGCCGCGTCGACGCTGGTCGGCCAGACCTATGGGGCCGGTCGCCGCGATCTCTGCAAGAGTTTCGCCCACCTCACCATCGGTGTGGGCATGTTGGTCATGGCCTTCATGGGCGTGGTGATGTATGTCCTGGCGCCAGAGATGATCGGTTTTCTCTCGCCCGTGGCCGACATCCGCCAGTTGGGTGCCGAGGTGTTGCGCATCGAGGCGTTCGCCGAGCCGTTCTTTGCCGCCGCCATCGTCAGCTATGCGGTGTGCGTTGCCGCCGGTGACACGTTGCGCCCGGCGGCCATGAGCCTCTTCTCCATGTGGTGCGTGCGCCTGACGCTGGCCTACGCCCTGTCGCAGACCTATGGCCTCAGGGGCGTGTGGATCGCCATGGCCACGGAACTGACGTTCCGCGGTTGCATCTTCCTCTGGCGCATCTGGAAAGGCGCTTGGCTCAAGGGCTTGAAGCCGAAGGCGGCGTGAGATGTGACCGTTCT
>DAIOEQ010000078.1:0-8439 GCA_036746215.1 Prevotella sp. | reverse complement strand
ATGAATTGAAAGATTTTGCTCTGTTACTAATAAACCACGATTTTATAAGAACTGTTGTCCACCTTTATGACATACGCGCCAGCGGGCAATGATATCGTGTGGCCGCCCGCGCCAACAGTCCTGTCAAAGGCTATGGCGCCGTTCAAGGAGTGGACGGTCACTTGCGCATTCGCCTCGCTGGTGACGCTCACCCATCCCTTACCGGCTTCCACCCTTGTCTTGGTGGATGTGACCTTGTTGACACCAGCCGCTTCCCCGTTTTTCACCATGAGGACAAAACGGGTGTTGTTCATTCCCTCTGTGGACTTCGTATAGAATGTATAGTCTTGGGCAGACAAGTCGACTTGTTTGTTTTGATCCTTGTCGAAGAGGACGATCTCGCCCTCGGCTCTCACTGCGCTGATCGTATAGAAGCCATCGTTGGAAGCCAGGTATCCCAATCCGACGTTGCCGTCTTGTTGCGGGCGCTCATTGATGGCATAACAGTTTCCATGGTTGTCAAAAGTGTAGATTTGGGGCACATCGGCATTCAAGCTCATGAATTTGGACGCGTCTCTTTCCATCTCATATCCCATTTGCGCGTTCTCGTTGATTACCAGGCGCGTCTCGTCCTTCAAGTCTTTCTCGTCGGATATCTCAAGGTTGAAGAGCTTGCGAGACGTATTCGCCGCATCCCTCGCGCGGGCTTTCGCCGCGGACGCGCGCTCTATTCCCGAGGTTGTCTGCCTGCCCTCTTTGTGGAACACGATGTTGTCCACGGCATCAGGCTTCTGCACGAAGAAAGGCTGCATGGGGCGGAGCACGAGGTCATCGTCCGCGATGGAGTACGCTTTATAGGTGTTTCCCGTCCACACGGTAATCGGGGCCGTGAAATCCATGTAATAGATGTCATAGTAAGCCGGATAAGGATTGCCCACATAGTTCAAGCTCTTGTTGGCAGAAGCGGTAGCCTCATGTGTCTCCAGGCTTGTCGTCACATCCTTCGTGTTCAGTATCTGGATGTGTCCGGCTGTTTCCGAGGGCATGGTCACAACGCCCGATGCGTTACACCGGAAGATATATCCCTTGCCAGCCGTCAGTTTGCCGTCATCCACATTTCTCCAACTGCTTCCCGCGCCATTTGCGGCCCTGCTCGCCGCGTCATAATAGCGGAAGACGAAAGACGCGTTGTTGCTGTGGGTCACCTTTGTGAGATCCACGTCATGGAGCGGCGTCAGGAAATACCACTTGTCGGCCTCCACCGAGAAATGGCTGGTTATGCTGTCGGCAGTCATCGCGGCGCAATCATTCAGCAACCGCGCCGGGTTGGTTTCGCTGACAAACACGCTGAGGTTCTTGATGGCCATCGGCGCGTTGCCGCTGACGGACAATTGTCCGCCGTAGTACAAGTCGATGTCGGGTTTCCCGCTCATTCTGCGGTTGTTGGTCAACGCCAGTGCCCCGGCGATACGCCAATAATCCAGGTCGACATCCATTTCCTGGATGTTTCCGAACTGATACCAATAAGTGTCCAACTTGTAGTTGGCAACGGCGAATGACGGCACGACCAAGGTCACGCCAGACTTGGAAGGCCCATAGGAGAATGGGTCCTGTGAGATGACGGGAGGCGTGGCCGACTTGGAGACAATCTTCTGAATGGAGCTGCAACCAGAGAAATTTTGATTATAGCTGCCTATGTATGACGGCAACTCCACATATTTCAGGTTTTTGCAATCTTGGAAAGCGCTACTTTCCAATGTTGACAAGCTTATCGGCAGTTTAAGACTGTCGACACCACATTGGCGGAAGGCATAGCAGTCTATGATTTTCAGGGACGCGGGCAGGCTCAGTTCCCTCAAGGATGATGTGTTGTAGAACGCGTGGTCACGTATGGACAGGAGACCTTGCGGAAGATGCAAATCCTTCAGCTTTGTGCAGTTATAGCAAACCTCTTGTTCCAGTGTTGACAGCGCGTCTGAGAAATGGAGCTTCTCGAGGCTGGTGCAGCCATAGAACGTTCCACACTCGTTATCAACATAATTATTGTATGTGCCAAGGGAAGTGACCGTGTTTGGCATGACAAATCGCTCCAAGGACGCGCACTCCCTGAACGCATTGTATCCGATGTAGGCCAGTTGTGACCCTTCCTTGAAATTGACGTTTCTCACTCTTGTGCCCGCGAAAGCATATTGCCCGATGGATGTCACGCTATTGGGGATGTCAATATTAAGGAGCTGTGTCCCCCTGAACGCATATTGGCCAATGGTCGTCAGTCCCTCAGGCAGCACGACATACGACAGCACGCCCAGTCCGTCGAAGGCGTAGTCTGGGACCTGGTTGAATTTAGCCTCTGACAAGTCCAAGCCTGCCAAGTTCTTCATGTTCTTGATGGCCGTCCAGTCATCGTTGTTGAGGTTGCCTTTAATTTTCAGGAGCTCCACATCGTTCAGCACATCGACCTTGTAGAGCACTTCCACGCCCAGGGTCCCGGCCTTGGACAGTTCCACGTCGATCCAGTCGGACGACAACTCCACATTCCGTATTCTCGATTTCACGTTCTCCGAGTTATTGTATATGGAGTCACACCATTCCAAAAGGTATTCTCCGGGCTCCAGCATTACGGTTGTCTGCCCCGCGCCCCTGTCTCGGCCCATATAAGCCTTGCCGTTGATTTTGAAGTCGAAGTAGTGATAATTGCTGTAATCACAGGCATCCCCATTGCTATTGTAGTAATAAGTGGAACTCCAAAAGGAGAATTTTGACGGCTTGTCAACTCTCACGGTTGTGGAGAACCTCGACGTGCTGTTCCGTTGCCCGTAGTTTCCACTCTGGACATATCCGTCTTCAATGGTCCAGGGGTAATCGGAGTCATTGACGAATGTCAGTGGCTGCGATTTCCCTGTCAGGACGGCGGTCTCCAAGGGCAAGACGGGCCTCACGCGGACATTCCGTATCTTGCTCCAATCACGTTGCTGGTAGGTGTTGCCGCCAATGCTATCCTTCAAGGTGATCACATGGTTGCCTTTTTCGATGAAGTGCCGGGGCGTAGTGTACGAGGAATTTGTCGTTGAGTTTTTCAAGACGCCATCAACATACAAATACAAGCTGTGACGGCTGTAGTTGTAGCAAGCCCAGTCGAAGGTCAACTCTGTCCGCTCGTCGCAATGATAAGCAAACGACAATGTGGAAGAGCTGTTGGCATTTCCCACATTGCCGTTTTGCAGACAATCCTCTCCGATGGTCCAGGGATATGTCTTGTCATTGGTGAATGTCAAGGGCACGGAATTGTCGGACACGACTACCGATAACGAATCTGCGGAAGACTCTCCCGACGCAGACTGTGTGGATGTCACGCTTCCCGTTTGAGCGTCACCGGCAGACAGTCCTTGAGTCGGCAAACTAAACGGAGAAAGACTTTTCGCGATGACAGCTCCAGCTACCGTTGCCGCCATTAGGATGAACGAACCTGTTTTCTTCATGGTTATAAAAAATGTTTTAAAGATTTCTACTCTGCAATTCACCAAGTCGCCATCAATGGAAGAGCGAGCCGCGTTGCCTCGCGCTTCCCGAACGCCTTCGTGGACTTTACAAAGTTAGCCATTTTGGAAGTTCCTCACAATGTCGCATTTGCCGGTTCGTGCTTGTACGGCGGCGTTTCGTGCATAAAGCACATATATTCGTGTCTGTTTGGCCGTAATTTAAAGTGGTCTTTTGCGGCCGTGACAACGTGTTGGCTGTGAGGGCGCAAACAGGCTGCGGTCTTGGAAGTGTCATTCGCATCACACGAGAAAAGCCCTGCCGGTGCTCCGTGGGTGGAGCATCGGCAGGGCTCTGTTTCTCTTTTCCCGGCAGGGAGAGGGGACTGTTCCTACAGTTGGATGGTGTACATCACGAATGAGTAGGGCTTCAGGTCGACAGTCATCTTCTTGCTGGCCTTCACCTTCTCGGTGACGGGCGCGATGGGCTGGGCGTCGTAGTTGTTCTCGTCGTCGGGCTGGCCGGAGAGCGTGGTCTTGGTGGCTGCGGCCTTCAGGCCCTTGAAGCGCGAGAGGTCGAGGGTGGCCTTGCGCGCCTCGCCCGAGTCGTTGCACAGCTTGACGAAGAGCTGGCGTGTCTTGGTGTTGAGCACCACCGACTGCTCTTGCAGGTTGGTCTGCTTGCCGTCGAAGGTCACGCAGTCGCCATAGTAGTATTGGCCCGACGACTGCCCGAACATCTGCTGCACGTAGTAGCTGCAGGTGAGGTAGGGGCGCTCGTTGTCGAAGTAGATGAGGTCGGGGTTCCAGTTGGTGGCGTTCTTGCGGGCGAAGAGGGGCGCGTAGCTCGTCATCGTCACCACGTCGCCGTTGCGCTCCACGTGGAGGAGGTAGAGGGCCTCGGCCAGGGCGTCGCTGAGCTTCTTGTCCTTGGCGGCATACTCGCCGAGGTAGACCTTTGTCTTGCGGTCTCGTGGATAGCTGTCGTATTGGCGCTTGGTCTCAAAGTAGGTGCGGGGCTCGTAGTAGTGTTCGTCGATGATGGGCATGCCCAGCTCGTCGGCGAGCTTCCATCCGTTCTCAAAGTCGGGGTTGCCGGGATGGGAGCCGGGGCCCGCCGTGCCTACGATGACAATCTCGGGATGGGCCTTGGTCACGCGGTCGTAGATATACTTGAAGCGTTCGGCAAACTCGGGCGAGATCTTCTCCTCGTTGCCCAGGCCCAGGTATTTCAGCCCGAAGGGCTTGGGGTGTCCCTGCTCGGCGCGCACCTTGCCCCACTTGGTGGTGACATCGCCGTTGGCCCACTCGATGAGGTCGAGGGCGTCTTGCACCCACTCGTCCATGTCGCTCATGGGCACGGCGTCCTGCGCCTGCTCGGGCCACATGCCCCAGCCTCCGTTGGAGCCCTGGCAGTTGACGCCGCAGGGCAGGATGGGCAGGGGCTGCATGCCCATGTCCTCACACATCTGGAAATACTCGTAGTAGCCCAGTCCGACCGACTGGTGGTAGCCCCAGGTGTTCTTCAGCTGTCGGCGCTGCTCCTTGGGCCCGAGGGTGGTCTTCCAGCGATAGGTGTCCCAGAAGCCGTCGCCGCCGCCATGGACCACGCATCCGCCGGGGAAGCGCATGAACTTGGGGTGCAGGGCCTCGAGGGCCTCGGCGAGGTCGCGGCGCAGGCCGTGGCCCTTGTAGGTGTCTTGCGGCATCAGCGAGAAGGCGTCGACATCCAGCACGCCCAGGTCGAGGGCCAGCACCTGCAGGGCGGCGGCCTTGCAGTCGTCGGCGGCCTGCAGCGTGACGGCATACTTGCTCCACTTGCTGGTGTTGACGGTGATGGTGGTGTCGGCCAGCACGCGCGTCTCCCGGCCGGGTGCCACGAGCGCCAGGCGCACGCGCTTGTCCTTGCCGTCGGCGTTGCGGGCGAAGAACGAGAGGTCATACTTGCCACCCTTCTTCAGCGTGATGCCGTCGAAGCCGTGGTTCTCCAGGCCGAAGCCCTTCCAGCCGTTGTAGTCCTTGAACTCGCGTGTGCGCTCGATGTTGAGGCGTATGTAGTTTTTGTTGTTCTCGTTGAGCGGGTCGGCCTGCAGGGCCTCGGCGTGTCCGAGCGAGTGTCCGGGGCGGATGACGCGCCAGGCCGTGCCCGGCCCCCATCCGTCGCGCTCGGCGAGGTTGAACTCGAAGGCGCCGTTCTGCAGCTGCTCGGCGTAGAGGCCGCCGTCGGCCGATGAGCTGATGTCCTCGAAGAAGATGCCTATCAGGTTGTCGCTGATGGCCTTGCCGCCAGCGGGTGGTGTCATGCTTTTCTGCGCGTGGAGGCTCAGGGCCGAGGCCATGATGAGTGCCGCCAGGGAGATTTTTCGTTTGTTCATGTCGGTTGGTTATTGTTTCGTATGTGATATGAGAACGTGAGGCGCACGCGTTTTAGTGTGCGTCTCACGGCTTTTTTTGTTTGTCGGCCGCTCAAGTGGCTCACTTGAACAGGTGAGGCACAAACTCCTTGAGGCAGCGGCGCCACGTCAGCCACTCGTGGTGGGTGCCGGGCGACACGTAGGTGTCGAGCTTCACGCCCAGGTCACGCAGTTGCTTGGCCATGGCCTCCGTGCCGAAGTTCTCCTCCGAGCCGCAGCCCATGAACATGTAGTCGACCTGGCTGTTGAACTTCTTGGCGTCGGCGAAGACACCGTTGTAGCACGTCTTGACGTCGACACCGAAGAGGGCGCCGCTGAAGGTGCCCAGCGCCGAGAACAGGTCGAGGTGGGGCAGCACCGTCTGGAACGTCTGCACGCCGCCCCACGACAGCCCGGCCATGGCGCGGTGCTTGCGGTCAGCCTGGGTGCGGAAGGTCTTGTCGACCATCGGGATGAGGTCCTTGAGGATGACGTCGTAGAAGGTGGCGCCATACTGCTGGCGCGCCCGCTCCATGTCGGAGCCGCGCGGCGCCGAGAACGGCGCGCGGATGTCGCCGCTCTCCATGACCACGATCATCGGCGTGGCCTTGCCCTGGGCGATGAGGTTGTCCATGATCTGGGCCATGTGTCCCTGCTTGCTCCAGCCTGTCTCGTCCTCGCCCATGCCGTGCTGGAGGTAGAGCACGGGGTAGCGTTTCTTCGGGTGGGTCTCATAGTCGGCCGGCGTGTAGACCATGGCGCGGCGATACTGTCCCTGCGAGGCGGCGTAGTAGGTGCAGGAGCGCACCTGCCCGCGCGCCACGCCTGGTTGCGGACGGTAGTAGTCGCCCTCGGGGCCCTCGGGTATCTCGATGCCGCCGGCCTGTCGGCAGCATCCGAAATAGGTGTCGCTGGCCGGGTCGACGACCGACACGCCGTCGACGATGAGGAAGTAATAGTGGAATCCCACCACGAGCGGGTCGGTGCTGGCGTACCAGTCGCCCTGCGCGTCGCGGACCATCGGGTAGCGCTTGCCGCAGATGTCGACCTGCACGTCCTTGGCCTCGGGGGCGTGGAGCTTGAAGTAGGCGCGGCGGTTGGCGTCGACGCGCGGATAGGCGTTGCCGGGCAGGGTGGTCTGGGCCAGCGTCGCGGCGGTGCCGCCCTTCACCAGGCTGATGGTCTGCGGGTCGTGGGCGAGCAGCAGCTGGAGCATCTTCTCGCCGTAGCGGCGGCCCAGCGTGCGGTAGCCCTCGGCCAGGAAGTGGAGGCCGTCGCCGCGTTGCGGACAGCCCTCCGACGAGATGACGTGGGCCGTGGGGATGGTCTCGGCGATGTGGTCGATGATGTCGTTGTGGAGCCAGCAGATGCCGCCTTCCTTCTTCTGCACCGTCTCGCCGACGAGCAGGGGCACGTCCTCGGCCTTCAGGCCCAGGTCGGCGAGCATGCGCTCATAGACTTTCTTCACCTTCTGCGGCCAGTCTTTCTGTCCGTTGTTGGTCTCGCCCTGATGGAGCAGGATGCCCTTGATGACGCCCTGCTGCTGCGCCTTCTTGGCCAGCTCGATGAGACGTCCGTAGGGGTTGTCGCCGTAGGCGTGGGCGAAGTTGCGGAGCCAGTCGGCGGTCTTCTTGTCCTTGAGGTAGGCCTCACTGGTGTCGGGATCGAAGAGGGCTATGTCGGTGCCGCCCACGGCCACGGTGATGACGCCCACGCGCACGGGCTTGGGCAACCGCTGGACGAGCGTGCGCCCGAAGTAGTCGACGGGGGTCAGGCCTGTCGTGGGGCGCGCCAGCGGCGGCAGCGCCTTGTGCCACTGGCCCTTGACCCACCCCAGCTTCTCGTCGTCCATGGCGGCCATCGACAGGAAGCGGTCGTCGACACCCGTGCGGTCCACGTCTTCTATGGCGGCGTTGCCCTCCATGTTCGACTGTCCGAAGCACAGGTAGATTTGGAAATTGGGGTCCACGGCGGCCGAGGCCCTCGTGAGCGTGGCCAGCAGCAGCGCCAGCAGCAAAAATGTTTTCTTCATGGTCTTTGTTTTTAGAGGTTCTTGTCTTGGGTCACCGGCGTGTGTCGCCTTGCGTCGGCGGAGGGGCATGCTGGTGGGGAAGCATTGTGATATTTGGCGCAAAGTTATAGTTTTCCGGCTTGAAAAGCTTCGTCTCATGTATCAAAAGTGTTGCAACGCGTAGCATTTGTGCCATCCGACATCGCAAATATTAAAACCAAGTGGGATTCACGCACGAAAAAAAACTCTCCACAAGGTAAGCTGGAAAATAAGAAACAATCTGACAAACAGTCTCTCAGGAAGGGCTTCGCGACCCGCAAAAGGGTTGTCGACCGCAAATGAGCGCTATTTTTGGCATTTTCGCAAGACACTGATTATCTGATACTTGCGTGAGTTCTTGGAGTTTTCGCTCGCTCGGCCTGGCAGAAAAGCGGGAGAAAGATGGCTTATCGCGCCTCGATAGGTGCCCCGTCGCGCCGCGGACGCTCATCTCTCGTCACGGCGTTGGGCAGCGACCGTGTCGCGATAGCTACCTAATGTCGCAAACGACCGTCCCCACTCCCTTGTCTTCGGGCCTCTC
>DAIOEQ010000077.1:840-8591 GCA_036746215.1 Prevotella sp. | reverse complement strand
AAGGATATGAACAAAGTGCTTAAACCTTATAATTTGGTTGTTTCGAAAATAACAACAATGTGGGATTGCAAACCATTTAGCAACAAAATGGAAAGATATCCCATCCGTAAACTTGGGTTAAGACAAACACCGTCTTTGCCAGACTCTTTTGTTATTATGCCTTTGATGATAGAGACGACAACTATACATGGTATGGGGCCACGACATATCCAATGAACAAGAAATGCCATTTTGCGAATCCCGCTTTAAGTGTTTCCGATGCGTCAGGCGTATTTATACTAAAAAGAGGTGTCGCCAACGCACCGCTTCATCCAATACTCCATGACCATGAAAAGACGCATCCATCTTCTGTTACTCTTGTCCCTGACCCTATGCCTGCAGGCGCGGGCACAAGATGCTAAGCAGTTACACAAGCGCATAGACCCCATCCTGCGACGCGTGGCGGGGCAGCCC
The DNA here is from genome assembly GCA_036746215.1 of Prevotella sp. Taxonomy (GTDB): domain Bacteria; phylum Bacteroidota; class Bacteroidia; order Bacteroidales; family Bacteroidaceae; genus Prevotella. The sequence continues at coordinate 8,138 of DAIOEQ010000077.1, read as the reverse complement.
GACTGGCTCCTGTCGCGCCTGCAGATGTACTGGTCGACCCACGCCACCGACGTCTACGTGCGCGGCGAGGCGTTCGACCATCCAGGAGGCCTGCATGCTCCCGTCCCGACGGTGAAGTACAATGGGACGCGCGGCACGGCCTCAGCCTACAATCGCCCGGCGCTTGAAGACGTCATACCCTATGATGACGACAGCCTGGGCTGCGTCACCTTCGTGAACCGTGCCACGGGCAAGATGGAGAAGGCGCACCCCTCCAAGACCGGCTGCAACATCGACGGCCTGAACCGACAGATACTGGGCCTGGCGGCCGACGCCGCGCGGCTCTACGCCCTGGAGGGCGACAAGCGCTGCGCCCAGTTGGCCTTTGGGGTGTTCGACACGTTCATGCGGGGCATCTACTATCGCAACGTGCCCACAGACCTCAACCACGGCCATCAGCAGACGCTGGTCGGCATGACCACCTTTGAGGTCATCCACGAGGAGGCCGTCACGCCCCTGGTGAAGACCTACCGCCTCTTAGGCAAATACATCAAGAAAGACCGCGACCTCTACGACGCGGCCTTCAAGAAGTGGGCCGACAACATCATCGCCAACGGCGTGCCCCACAACAACTGGGACCTGCTGCAAGCCGAGTTTGTGGCGAAGATCGCCCTGGTGTTGCAGCCCGACAAGCACTATGCCGACGGCCACGGCCGCGAATATTATCTCGACCGCATCGTGGAGAGGAGCAGCATCCGCCAATGGGGCCTCAAGCCGTTGGCCGACTTCGGGTTCGATAGCGCCACAGGCATCTGGTATGAGGCGCCGGGCTACAGCCAGATGGTGGTGGGCGACTTCTGCGCCTTTGCCGACGAACTCGACCGGGAGGCCGGCGTCGACGTCTTCCGCCGCCTGCCGGTGCTGCGCAAGGCGGTGTTCGCCCTGCCGCAATATCTCTTCCCCAACCGCATGATCGCGGGCTTCGGCGACACCCACCCCGGTTATCTCTCGACCAAGGCCGTCGACGCCTACGCCGCCTACGCCTCACGCCACCATGACGGGGCCACAACCGACGCCCTGGCCCGCCTGAAGGCGGCCGTGCGACCCGAGGCCGCCGACATCGCCGTGGCCCGCTATGTGTCGCCCATCTTCCATGCGAAGAACGTGTCGTGGCTCGCCATGCGGACGGGCATGAACCGGCGGCACGACCTCATGGTGTCGCTCAACGGCTCGCTGGGCAATCACCAGCACGCCAACGGCATCTCCATGGAGCTCTACGGCAAGGGTTGGGTGCTCGGCCCCGACGCGGGCATCGGCGAGCACCTCTACAGCGGCCTCGACTATGCGGAGTACTACTCGCAGATGCCGGCCCACAACACCGTGTGTGTCGACGGCGTGTCGAGCTACCCGGTCATGATGTCGCAACACGCCTTCACGGTGGTCGACAGCGGACAGGTGGCCACTCCCGACGGCACGCGCGCGCTCTTCAGCGTGGTGGCCTTCGTGGAGCCCGAGACGCAGAGTGACCAGCAGCGCACCAACGCCATCGTGAAGACCTCCGAGAAGGGTGGCTTCTACGTGGACATCTTCCGCAGCCGCAGGCGCGACGGCAACGACAAGTTTCACGACTACTTCTACCACAACCTCGGGCAGGACATGCGCCTGACGGCAGCCGACGGCTCCGACCTTGGCCTGCAGCCCACCGACGAGCTGGCCTTTGCCGGCGGACATCTCTACGCCTACTCTTATCTCTACGACAAGCGGTGCGCACAGACCGCAGCCGACGTAAAGGCCGCGTTCGTCCTAACGCCCACCAACCAGAACAAGCTCGCCGACCCCAAGGACCCCATCACCATGACAATGTGGATGCGGGGCGACAGCGCGAGGGAGGTGTTCAGCGCCTTGTCGCCGGTCAACCTCGAGTATGAGCGCATGAGGGAGGAACCTTACCCTATCGGCAAGCAACCGGTGCTGACCTACGTGGCGCGACAGCGGGGCGAGGCCTGGAACCACCCGTTTGTGGCCGTGTATGAGCCCTCGTCGGCCTCGGAGCCATCCGAGATTGCCCACGTGAGCTTCTTCAAGCCCCAGAGCGCCGACCCCGCGGCCATGGGCATACGCGTTGACCTGAAGGACGGGCGCACACGCTACGTCTTCTCCTCAGCCGACGGCAGCGAGATGACCTACCTGGGCATGACCGTCAAGGGACGCTGTGTGGTGAGATGACCTCTCGGAAAACAAACGAAACTACGATAACAACGATGAAAAAAACTCTTAAGACAACCACGTGCGACGCTCTCATGCGGACGTTCCTGGCACTTGTCATGGTCTTGTCGGCAAGCGTCGCCCCAGCCAAGGACGGGCTGTCGGCAGACCATGAGCTCAACTATTGCAGCCGACAGGTGAAGCGCGCCCTGGCGCAACTGCGTCGGGCCGACGGCTCTTATGACTTCTCCATGCTGCCCCGCAACATCCTGGCCACCGACCGCCAGCAAGGCTGGAACTGCCGCAAGGTCTCGGCCGAGGAGTGGTGCTCCGGCTTCTGGCCCGGCATCCTGTGGATGGACTATGCCCTCACGGGCGACAGCGAGGTGCGCCGGGCCGCTGAGGGCTACACGGCAAGCCTCCACGACATCGCCTATCGCCCGGTCTACGACCACGACATCGGCTTCCTCATGTTCTGCTCTTACGGCAAGGGCTATGAGGTCTGCCACAACGAAGCCTACAAGCGGGTGTTGCTGGCCTCGGCCGACACGCTCGCCACACTCTTCAACCCCCTCGCGGGAACGCTGCTGAGCTGGCCGCGCAACGTGAAGATGTTTGGCGGACACAACACCATCATGGACAACATGATGAACCTCGACCTGCTGTTCTGGGCGGCACGCAACGGCGGCAACCCCTTGCTCGGCGACATGGCCGTGGCCCATGCCACGACGACCATGCGCCACCAGTTTCGCCCCGACGGGTCGTGCTACCACGTGGCGGTCTACGACACCCTCGACGGCCACTTCCTGCACGGTGTCACCCACCAGGGCTACAGCGACGAGTCGATGTGGGCGCGCGGACAGGCGTGGGCCATTTATGGCTATACCTTGGTGTACCGTTGGACGCGTCGGCCTGTTTTCCTCCGCTTTGCGCGCCATGTGGCCGACGCCTACATCCGCGCCCTCACGCCTGCGCCCCTGCGGCCTGCGGGCCAGGGGACTGCGCCAGCAAGCGCGGGCCTCGACCGTTATGACCTCGTGCCGAAATGGGACTTCTGCGACCCTGACCCAGCGGCGCCCAAGGACGCCAGCGCCGCCTGCGTGGTGGCCGACGCCTTGCTCGAGCTGAGCCAGTATGTAGAGGGCGCGCACGGCGCGTTCTATCGTCACTTCGCCGAGGAGACCTTGCGCCAGCTGAGCACGCCCGCCTACCAGAGCGGCGACAGAAACGTGAGTTTCTTGCTCCACAGCACGGGGCACCATCCCGCAGGCTCGGAGATTGACGCCAGCATCATCTACGCCGACTACTACTACCTGGAGGCCCTCATGCGGCTCAAGGCCCTGCAACAAGGGGAAGGCGCGGGCCGCTAAGCGGATTCTTGACATGACAATTGTCAGTCGTCTGCCGCGTGAGGACGTTTGACTATGGTCAGTCATTCTCAGCATCAAGCCCATCCAAGCCGTGGCAAAGCATCATTTCGGCAGGGAATCCTATGAGTATTCCGGCTCGCCAAAGACGAAAGCAGGAGATAAAACACCTACTGATTGGTGTTTTACCTCCTGCTTTGAACGTTTGATGATGCTTGCCTCCTCTATCGGCAAGCCTTTGGGGATCATGCAGCGGTCTGACGGACGCCCATGCGCGCCTCGACCACGTTGACCACGAAGTCGCCCAGCCGCTCACACTCCTGGATGATGTCCATGTACATCGTGCCGACGGTGTAGGTGTAGAGATGGTCGTTCACGTCGGTGATGTTCTGGCTGCGGAGCTGGTTGCGATAGTTGTTGATCTCGTTCTCCACGTTGAACGAGCGGTTGGCGTCGAGCTCGTCCTTGTGGCCCCGGAGCATGACGTTCATCTGCGAGAGGGCGTCGTCGGTGAGCTCAAACATCTGGTGGATGTGCTCATACTGTGTCTCGGTGAAGCCCTCCTTGCTGTTCTTCAGCCGGCTGATGGTGCGGGCCAGGTTGTAGTTGCTGTCGCCGATGCTCTCTATCTCGGAAATCTCGCGCAGCATGGCGCGCACTTTCTCCTTGGTCTCATCCGAGAGGTGGGCGTTCGACACGTTGTCGAGATACTTGGCTATCTCCAGCTCCATGTTGTCGGAGATGCCCTCATACTTCTCGATGCGCGAGTAGAGCTTCACAAACTTGTCGTCATCGGTCTCGCCCAGCAGTTCGCGCACCATGCCAAACATGCGTTGGATGCGCTCGGCGAAACTCTGTATCTCCTTTTGCGCCTCCAGCACGGAGAGCTCCGGGGTCTTCATGATACCCGTGGAGATGAAGCGCAGGCGGAAGTCGTCCTCGTCCTTGTTGGGCTTGGGCTTCCACACCATGCAGCACACCTTGGCCACACCCTTGACGAAGGGCAACAGGAGAACGGTGTTGGCGACATTGAAACAGGTGTGGAACGCGGCCAGCGAGAACGTGAGCTGAGTGGACGTGGGCGTGACGGCGGGATTGGTGGGGTCGAAGCCCACGAGGCCACAAGCCATATTGACGAAGTGGCGAAACACGCAGAGCACCCAGATGACACCGAAGACATTGAAGAAGAGATGGCCGAAGGCGGCACGGCGAGCCTCGGTATTGGCCGTCAGGGCCACAAGGTTGGCGGTGAGCGTGGTGCCGATGTTCTCACCCATCACCAGCGCTATGCCCAGGTAGATGGGTAGGTTGGCCTGCGTGCAGAGCATCATGGTGATGGCCATGAGCGCCGCCGAACTCTGCAAGATGCAGGTCAGGATGGTGCCAAAGAGCAAGAACAACAGGATGGTGCCAAAACTATTGGGGTCAAAACTGGCGAAAAACGACTGAAGGACGCCCATCTCTTCGGGGGGGACCTGCGACTCACCAAGGGTGGTCAGGGCCAAGAACATGAAAGAGATGCCAAAAAGGAAGTCGCCTATGTAACGGCGTTTCTTGGAATAAATGAGCAACAGACCTATGAGGAATACGGGCCACACGAAGTTGCTGATCTTGAAGGAGAAGCCAGCCGACATGATCCAGGCTGTCAGCGTGGTGCCGATGTTGGCGCCCATGATGACCGAGATGGCTTGCACGAGGGTTAGCAACCCGGCGTTGACAAACGACACCGTCATCACGGTGGTGGCTGTTGACGACTGCACGGCCACGGTGGTGAACATGCCTGTTAGCACACCCGAGACGCGGTTGGTGGTCATGGCGCTGAGCACATGTCGAAGCTGGGGGCCAGCCAACTTCTGCAGAGCCTCGCTCATGACCTTCATGCCATAGATGAGCAATGCCAAGGCTCCAACAATTTTTAAGAGTAGAATCCACATATTTTCACATAATTTGTTGTGCGATGTCTTTGGGATTTTGAGGGAAATGAGTACATTTACAGCCGATTTCAACAAGCAACATGACGTCAACTAAATTGTCATCAAGATGAAACAAGTAATTCAAATCCGTTGCAAAAATAATAAAAAAACCAAAGAAGTCGCTATCGGAAGCTCACTTTCTGATGTTTTTGGCGAATTAAATTTGGAAATGCCCTATGGTCCCGTGGCAGCAAAGGTTAATAATAAGGTGGAAGGTCTCAACTTTCGCCTGTATCACAACAAGGACGTGGAATTTCTCGACATGACCAGCGGATCGGGGTCGCGGGGCTACACGCGCACGCTGTTCTTCGTGCTCTGCAAGGCCGTGCACGACCTCTATCCGGGCAGCCACGTGGTCATTGACATACCCGTGAGCAATGGCTACTACGTCGACCTGAGCATCGGCCACGACGTGGGGCTCGACGACGTGGCGCGCATACGGCAGCGCATGCAAGCCATCATCGACGCCCACCTGCCCATCAGGCGCTTTGAGGTGCCCACTGAAGACGCCGTGAAGATGTTTGAGAACAAGGGGGACAGCGCCAAGGCCAAGTTGCTCAAGTCATCGGGCGCGCTCTACACCACCTACTACCAGATAGACGACTACGTGGACTACTACTACGGGTCGCTGCTGACCAACACCTCCAAGCTCTACCTCTTCGGACTGGAGAAGTATTTCGACGGGTTGCTCCTGCGCATCCCCGACCTGAAAAATCCGGGCGTGCTACCCGAGATGACACACCAGGACAAGATGTTCGAGATCTTCAAGGAGCACCACCGGTGGCAAGACATCATGGGCGTGCGCACCGTGGGCGACTTCAACGAGTTGGTGGCCGAGGGACGGGCCACAGACCTCATCAACGTGTCGGAGGCCTTGCAGGAGAAAAAAATCGCGAAGATTGCCGAGGAAATCGCCAACCGGAAGGGCATCAAGCTCATCCTGCTCGCCGGGCCCTCGTCGTCGGGCAAGACCACGACTTGCAAGCGGCTCTCCATCCAACTGCTCACCAATGGCATCAAGCCGCTGCAGATATCGCTCGACGATTACTTCGTGGACAGGCACCTCACGCCCAAGGACGAGAATGGTGAGTATGACTATGAGAGCATCTACGCGCTCAACCTGAAGCTCATCAACGACCAGTTCAACGCCCTCTTCCGCGGCGAGGAGGTGGAACTGCCCAAGTATAACTTCCAGACGGGCACAAGCGAGAAGAGCGGCACAAGGCTGAAGATGGACGACAACAACGTCCTGGTCGTCGAGGGCATACACGCCCTTAACCCCGAACTGACGGCGCAGATACCCGAACAGCAAAAGTTCCGGGTCTATGTGTCGGCCCTCACCACCATTCTCCTCGACGACCACAACTACATCCCCACGACCGACAACCGCCTGCTTAGGCGCATCATCCGCGACTACAAGTATCGTGGCGTCAACGCACAGGAGACCATCCACCGCTGGCCATCGGTGAGGGCGGGCGAGAACAAGTGGATCTTCCCCTACCAGGAGCACGCCGACGCGGTGTTCAACTCGGCCATGCTTTTCGAATTGGCCGTCATCAAGCAGCAGGCAGAGCCCCTGCTTGAGCAGGTGCCCGAGAGCTGTGAGGAGTATTCGGAAGCCTACAGGCTGCGCAAGTTCCTCAACTACATCCTGCCCATCCCCAACAAGGACATACCACCCACAAGCCTCTTGCGCGAGTTCCTCGGCGGCAGTTCCTTCAAGTATTGACCTTCTAACACAGGGGCGTGGCTACAATGGTCGCCACAGGAGTCC
>DAIOEQ010000077.1:0-830 GCA_036746215.1 Prevotella sp. | reverse complement strand
CATGACCCATCCTATCTTCCATCCGCTGCAAACGTCGGGAGACCTCCCCATGATGTTTGCCAACCCGTTTTGCTATGAGCCCCACCCCATCTGCCGACTGGCCATGGGCCAAATAGTGGCATGGCTGCGCGGCGAGGACCACCAGTTCTCGCCCGACGTTGTCTCCGCGGCCTTTCGGGAAGAGGCCGACAGGGGCAAGATGTTTGGCGTGCTGGTGGTGAGACGTGAGTCCGACGGCACAGTGGGCTACCTCGCCGGGTACAGCGGCCAACTGTGCGGGCGGAGCGACTGGCCTTGCTTCGTGCCAGCCGTGTTCGACTACCTGCAACCCGACGGCCACTTCAAGCGCCACGAGACGGAGATAGTGGGGGTGAACCATGAGATAGAGCGGTTGGAGACAAGACTGCGGGAGGCCACCAGTGAGGCCGAAGGCATGGATGAGGGCGACCCGCGACCCTTGTTTGAAAAAGCGAAAAAGGAAGGCGAGACGGATGAGGAACATGTCAGGCGGCGACAATTTGAGAACGCAGAACTGCACCGGTGGAAGATGCGCCACAAGGAAAGGCTGGCCCAATGGCAGGCTCGATGGCAAGCGACCGACGACCGTCTCCTGTCGCTCAAGCGCTTGCGCCGACAAAAGAGTGACGACTTGCAGCGCTGGCTCTTCTCCCATTTCGTGATGATGAACGGCCGTGGCGAGCGCAAGGATTTGCTCCATATCTTCGAGGCCATCCCCCCCAGCGGCAGCGGCGAGTGTTGCGAGCCCAAACTGTTGCAATATGCCTACACGCATGGTTTGCGGCCTGTGAGCATGGCCATGATGTGGTGGG
>DAIOEQ010000076.1:684-8675 GCA_036746215.1 Prevotella sp. | reverse complement strand
TGGGTAGTCCGCGAAGTCGCAGGGAGTGGCTGTTGATGCCGCAAACAACGCAAGCGGGCGCAAGCCCAGGGAGAAACGCTCCCATGGCTTGCGCCCGATGCGCTGTGGAGGATTGGCGGTCACTGCTTGAAGAGCTCCTTGATGCCGCCCAGGCTTCCCATGAGATTGGATGCCTCGTAGGGCAGGAAGACGGTCTTTGTCTTGTCGCCAGTGGCCAGTTCCTGCATCATCTTGATGTAGTTCTGGGCCAATAGGTAGTTGGCCGGGTTGCTGCTCTTGCCCACGGCCTCGGTGATGCGGTCGATGGCTTGCGCCTCGGCCTCGGCCTTGCGTATGCGTGCTTGCGCCTCGCCTTCTGCCAGGAGGATGGCCTGCTGCTTCTCGGCTTCGGCGCGGTTGATCTTGGCTTGCTTCTCACCTTCCGACTGCAGGATTTGCGCCTGCTTGGTGCCCTCTGAGTTGAGGATGGTGGCGCGCTTGTCGCGTTCGGCCTGCATCTGCTTCTCCATGGCCTGCAACACGCTGGTGGGCGGTATGATGTCTTGCAGCTCCACGCGGTTCACCTTGATGCCCCACTTGTTGGTGGCATCATCGAGCACGCCGCGCAGCTTGGTGTTGATGACGTCTCGCGAGGTGAGCGTCTGGTCAAGTTCCATGTCGCCGATGATGTTACGCAGTGTGGTCTGCGTCAGCTTCTCGATGGCGTTGGGCAGGTTGTTGATCTCGTAGACGGCCTTGAAGGGGTCCACAATTTGGAAGTAGAGCAGGGCGTTGATTTCCATCTGGATGTTGTCCTTGGTGATGACGTTCTGCCGGGCGAAGTCGAAGACCTGTTCGCGGAGGTCGATGCGGCTGGTGTAGAGGTAACGTCCGTTGGCCATGGTGACTATCTCCTTGGCACGGTCGATGAAGGGAATGATGACGTTGATGCCGGGCTTGAGGGTGGCGTAGTAGCGTCCGAGCCGCTCGACGATCTTGGTTTCAGACTGTGGTATGATGACCAGGGCCATCTTGGCGAAGATCAACACGCACACCACGAGTGCAATCAGTACGTAAGTCATGATAGGTATGAGTTAAGGGTTTGTAAATGTTGATTGTCTTATGCTTGTTTTCTGATGGCGGGCTCGGTGGTTGCCGGCACCACGTCGATGATGATGCTTTCGCGTCCAGTCACCTTGACGAGTGCCCCGACGGGGATGTCATGGTGGGTGGAGGAGGCTTGCGCTTTCCAGTCGTCGCCGTCGATGGCCACACGTCCGAAGTGTCCTGCGACGATGGTCTCGCTGACGCGTCCCACACGCCCGATGATGGCGTCGGCGTTGCTTACGGGCGCGGGCTTGTCGTCGTGCAAGTACTTGAGCGCGAAGGGGCGCACGAGAAAGATGCTGAGGGCCGAGAACACCACGAAGGCGAGCACCTGCCAGCCCAGGCCTCCGGCGAGAGTGGCGATGGCGGCGGCCACCGCTCCGACGGAGAAGCAGATGATGAAGAAACCTCCGGAGACGAGCTCCATGATGAGGCAACCGACGGCGATGACCGTCCACAATTGCCAAAGGTTGGAAGAAATGTAGTCTAACATGGTAAGAGAGGTTTATGATGAATGATGATGTTGATGTCGCTTGGGAGGGATGACTGTTCTTTTGTTCAGATGGACAACACGAAGTCGTCCCACTCCTTAGTGGTCCCCTTGCGCTGGAAGACCTTGCGAAACAGTCGGCTTCGCGTGCTGGCGACGCTCTCCTTGCTGTGTGCGGTCAGCGTGGCGATGTCCTTGGGTGCGAAGCGCGCCTTGATGAGCAGGCAGACGGCATACTCTTGTGAGGTCATGCGGTAGAGACCGAAGAGTTGCGATGTGAATCCTGTGTAGACGGAGTTGATGACCTTGTCGAGTTGCGACTGCTCTTCGTTGCCCATGCTCTCGCCCCTGTCGAGCAAGTCCTGCAGGCGGATGTAGACGGGCGAGGAAAAGATGATGTGGTCTGCGCGGTTGCGCTTTTCCTTCTCGATGGCCGCCACCTTATTAGTATAGTCAAGGCGGGCCTCCTTCTCCTCCAGTTCCAGGCGCAGCATGTCGTTCTCGTCGTCGAGCTTGTGTATGAGTTCCTGCAGCTCGGCTACGCGCTTGCGCCCCGACTCCAGGCTCTGTTGGCTGGTGGCCTGCTGGTCGGCCTGCATCTGCCGAGCCTTCTCGAGCCTGTCCTTCAGGATTTGCATCTTGCGCCGGCTGTTTTGCACGGCCACCACCAGGAGTGTGGCGTAGGTCACCAGGAAGATGCCCATCAGGAACCACTCGCGGGTGGTGAAAGGTGCGAATAGCAGAAGGTCATAAATGTTCATGGTTGGTCTTCGGTTTTGTTTTACGTCGGCAAAGATAGCGCAAACGCGCCAAGGAAACAAGAAAAACGGTTTGCAATTGTGTGCAAAGTGGTTTTTCGGTGCGCAAGTGTTCGCAGGGACATCTTCTGTCGATTGCATGGTCTGTAATTGTCGGGAAAACGTTACCTTTGCATCCGTTATGGATATGCGTAAGATAGAAGGCCACTCGTCTGTGCTGTTGGCCAATGTGATTTTCGGTCTTGGCGTTCCTGTGACCAAGTTGTTGCTCGACCAGTGGGTGTCGCCCATGGCCTACATGGCCACACGATGCCTGGGCGCTACTGCCATTTTCTGGGTCATCTCGCTCTTCATGCCCCGCGAGCGTGTGGCGTGGCGCGACCTGCTGGTGATCATGGGTGGTGGCCTGCTGGGCTTCGTGGTGTCGCAGACGCTCACGGCGTGGGCCCTGCAGTTTACGACGCCTGTCTACTTCAGCGTCATCGCCACGCTGACTCCTGTGGCCACCATGGTGTGTGCGGCGCTGCTCATCGGCGAGCGCATCACGTTGCGGGGTGCCGTGGGCGTGGTGGTGGGCGTGGCGGGAGCCTTGCTCTTGGTGCTGGTGGGCTGGCAGGGAGGCGCCGGGCGGAATGACCTGCTCGGCATTGGCCTGGCTGTCCTCTCGCTCCTGACGTGGGCCGTCTATCTCATCATCACGCGGAAGGTGTCGGTCAAGTACACGGCGGTGACGCAGATGAAATGGGTGTTTCTCGTGTCGTCCATAGCCGTGTTGCCCTTCTCGTGGGGCGACCTGCGGGTGGCTCGGCTCTATTCGGCCTCCTGGGCCTGGAGCGGAGCGCTGGAGATGGCGTTCATCGTGGTGTTCGCCACGGTGGCTGGCTATTTTGCCATCCCGTTCGCCCTGCGTTACCTGAAGACCACCACCGTGTCGGTCTATACCAACCTGCAGCCCATCGTTGCCTCGTTCGTGGCCATCCTCATCGGCCAGGACGCGCTGACGTGGGACAAGCCTGTCGCCTTGGTGCTTGTGCTCGTCGGCGCCTGGGTAGTGACGGTCAGCCAGCGCAAGGGTTGATGCGGCCAGTCCTTGTGCCAAGGGCGCGCCGGTGTCTTGTCTTCCCGGCAGGGCGTCTCATTGCGCCGTGTCAGCACCTGGCGTAGCGTCAGTCTTTGGTCTGTCATTTCTTTTCTGAAAAAAAACGTATCTCTGAAAGGGCGCATTTAGCGGACGAAAGCGTGAAAAGATACGTGCCATGTGGGTGAAAAAGGCCCGAATCCGCGGCGGTGCAGGTCGTTGATCTCCGCATGGGATAGCTATCGCGGCTCGACAAGTGACGAGAGCAAAGGCGTTGGCTGCCAAACTTAGTCTCGATGAGGCACCCATTGAGACTCGATAAGGCCTTTCTTTTCAGTTTTTCGGATAGGCGGAGCGAACTGGAATAACAGAAAATGACGTAAGACGTTTGATGTTAGGAATTTACGTAAGCATTGAAAAACAGCGCGTATTTACGGACGATAATGCTTGCGCTGGTAGCGAGCCCGTTCTCGGGAGGCTTCTTGTCCTCTTATTTCACTTCTTTCCAGAGTCTAAAACAATTATTCTTTTTGTAAGGCTCCAATTTCCAATCGGGTTAAAAGACCAAAAAAAGAGGCTTTGCCATGTCGTGCAAAGCCTCCTTTTTTGGTGCCTATGTGGCTGCGAGATTATCTCTTGTAGCAACGAGTCTCCGTGCCGTCGTAGCTCACGGCGTTGATGTAAGCCACGTTGCTGGCCAGTGTGGCGCGGGTGTAAGAGGGACGATAGTTGCCCGTGCTGCCCTGGAAGCCATAGCCATAGCTGTAGATTTCCACCAGGTTGCCGTCGGCGTCATATGCCTTGAAGCCGATGGCGTTGGGCCATGAGGCGTGCTGGATGGTGATCTTGCCGCCCGATACGGCGCAACCGGTGCCCACGGCGATGCCCTCGGGCACGGTGGCCTTGTTGCGGAAAGCGTCGGTGTTGTAGATGTTGATGAGGTACAAGCCAGCCGGAGCCTTCACGTAGTGCTTGCTGTCGATGTAGGCCTGGAGCTCGTCCACCATGTCTTGCGTGATGAGCAAGCGGCGGTTGGCGTAGTCGCCGATGATGGAGTTGTGAGGCATCATCATGCCGCAGAGGTGGAAGTAGTCGGTGAAGTCGATCTGTGTCATGTCGCAGACCTGCTTCACGAAGTTGAGCTGTTGCTCGCCGTCAGCCGTGTAGTCGGCGTTTTGTCCGGTGCCGTTGTTCTTCTGCGGGAGGGTCATGGTGCGCATCTTCTCAAACACCTTCGGGTAGGCCAGCGAGTCGACGCCGGCGCCATAGGTGTAGCAGTGGATGCCCCAGAAGGCGATCATCGAGGTCCACACGTCATAAGCCTGGTGGAACGTGCTGTTCGGGTTGATGAGGTTGGGCTTGACGATGTAGTTGACAAAGTTGTAGCTCTTGTCGCCGTTCGACTCGTTCTCCATGCGGTGGAAGCCGCTGGGTTCCACGCGGTCTTGGGCGAAGGCGGCCAGGAGGTTGTTGGTCACCTCGGTGAGGCCAATCCAGAGGACGCCATCAGTCTGGTTGTTATGTCCCAGCTCGTGGCCAGCACCCCAGTAGTCGAAGTAGGAGGGATTGGATGAAGTGGGCTGGTCCACGGCGTTGAGGGGCACGCACATGCCGTCGTTGCTGGCGTGGTAGAGGCCGCCCGACTTGGCGACGCAGATCACGGTCTGGTGGTTGCCGTAGATGCGGTTGTACTTGTAGAGACCCATCATGACATGCTCTGATGAGACGATGCTGTCATACGTGTTGACGAGCCACACGGCATCCTTGCAGTTTTTCTTCAGCGCCTCGACGGGGAAGTTGATTTGGCATTTGCGGCCTAACAGGTCCATGCAGTCGCCCTTGGCGTTGTTGATGATCTCGTTCCAGTCGTCATTGGTCATGCCCTTGTTGAGGTCGAAGTATCCGTTCTCCGTGCACATGGCGAAGTGGATCTTCACCTTGGGTGCCTTGGCGTAGTCGTTGGTGTAATAGTTCACGTAGATGTTGCCCTTGTTGCTGGCGGTGATGATGTTCACGCCGTTGGAGAGGGTGTAGTTGCTCTCGGCGAAGATAGTCGGGCCGAAGTTGCGTATCTTCATGCCCACGGAGTAGTCGGCGATGCCTTCCACGATGACGGCGATGCGCTCGCCCTTGTCCACGAAGATGCCGGTGGGGTTCTCGTGGTTGCAGTAGGTGTTGGAGGTCTTCAGCTCCTGCTGCAGGGTGGTGTAGGGCTTGTAGGCGCTGAACTCGCCCACGCGGAACTTGGTGGAGTAGTTGCCCTCGAGGAGCGAGTAGACCAGGCGTTTCACAAACTGGTCCTTGATCTTGACGGCGTCAGCCTTGGTGATGCCTGGCTGCAGCGTGGTGCAGAGGTCATCGGCAAAGTACTGGTGGAGATACTTGGCTGTTGTGGTGTCGCGCTCGTAGAAAGCCATCTCGGCGCAGCTGGCGAAGCCCGCGTAGCCGTCGCGGATGGTGTAGCGCACGGCGCAGACATTTTCGATGCCGTCCTCTCCGAACTTGATTTGCGTGTCTGTGCTGGCCTGCCCGAAATCGGCGCTGCGCAGGGTGACCCATGTGCTGTCAGCCAGTTGGTACTCCACGTCCACGTTGCCCCAGTTGCCGTTCCAGTTGCCGTCTTGGCGCGGCGTGTAGACGGCGTAGTTCAAGTGGTTGGGTGTGGCCAGGCGATAGGTGAGCACCACGGGGAACGTGGTGGAGGTTCCTCCCCAGGGCGAGTGGTAATAGGTGCTGGTGGAACCGTCATACGAGTTCTCGATGCCGTAGCCTCCCATGGCTTGGTTGGCCGAAGCGCCCTTGATGGTGATTTTCTTGTCGTTGCTTCTCGACGTTGCGCCTTCCATCGTGTTGGGCTGCTGGTCCACGACCAGCGTCTTGTTGTAAGTGCCGTCGGCGCTGGTAAGCGTCACGGTGGCGTAGCGGTCCACGCCGCTCACGTTGAACTCGGAGAACAGGGCCAGGTTGCCGTTGGCGTCCTTTTGCAGCTTCACCCATGTCTCCGGGGTGCTGGGCGTGTAGTCGCAAGTGGCGTTGATGGGCACCACGGCGAAGTCGCTGTTGTAGCCTAAGGTGATGGTGTCGCCCGGGATGATGATCTTGGGCGCGGTGGTGGCGTTGTCCAGCCGGGTCTGCGCGGTGGCTGTCAGCGAAAGCATGGCGGCCGCTGCGGTGGCGAATATCTTATGTTTGTTCATGATGATGCTGTTTATCGGATGATGACTTTCTTGCCGTTGGCGATGTAGACGCCGTGAGTGGGCTTGCCCACACGCTGCCCGTTGAGGTTGTAGTAGACGTCGGCCTTCTTCTCGTTGTTGTCGGTCGTGGCGCCCTTGATGCCCGTCGGTGTGGTCACGAGGAACGGTGTGGTGGTCAGGGTGATGTCAGGATAATAGGTGGAAGTGGCGTTGATGGTCACTGTCTTCCCGAACGAAGAGTCCCAGAAGGTGATGCGGCGCACATGGTTGTAATAGTCGCTTGTGGCGGCGTCGCTGCCCTGCGTGAGCGTGTTGCCCTCGCTGTCGGTGATGGTCAGCAGGGGAACGGAGGCGCCACCCCATCCGTTGGTGGCCATGGGCTCGAGCTTGCCCGAGCTCCAGTTGTTCTCCACGTTGGTGTAGACGTAGCCCTCTTCCACCAGGGGATAGGGATTCTGCGGGGCGAGCAAGGCCGTGGTGAGCACGGCGTTGTTGCGCAGGGTGGGGAAGGAGTTGAAGAACAGGTTGTTGTCGCGGAGGTCCAGGTAAGACAAGGTCTTCTTGCACGCCTCGTTCCACAGCACGGTCTTCATCTGGCTGCCGGGGGCGACGAGGCTCTCCAGCTTGTCGCATGCGGTGATGTCAAGCTCGCCGATGGCGTTGCCGCCCGCCCACAGCTCCTGGATCTTGTCGTTGCCCGTGAGGTCCAAGGTGGTCACTCCGTTGTCGGTGATTGCGGCCACCTTCAGCAAGGGGCACTTGTTGAGCTTGAGGCTCTTGATGGCGTTGCGCTGGACAAACAGGTTCTCAAGCGACGTCATCTGTGTTGTGCCCAGGCCTTTCAGTTGGTTGTCGGCCAGGAAGAGTTGCTTCACCCGCGCGAATTGCGAGGCTGCGAAGACTGTCAGCTGGTTGTCGGAGCCGTTGACGTTCTCCGGGCCATAGACCTTCAGCATGGACAGCTGGTTGCCCTGGACGTCCACGTCGGTCAGGTTCTTGAAGTTGCTCAAGTTCACCGTGGTCAACTCATTGTTGCCGCAATACAGTTTCTTGAGCGAGTTGGCGACGCTTGTCAAGTCCATCGACTTGAGCTGGTTGCCGGCCACGTAGAGTGAGGTGACTGCCGCGTCGGCGTCCAGGGTGAACTTCTGCGAGGCCAGTGTCAACGTCTGCAGGGAGCCGTCGCTGACAAAGCTCTCCTGCGACCCGTCCTCCCAAGTGACAGTGACTGCCACTCCCGGGTTCATGGCGATGGTGAAGGTTTCTCCCACCGCCTTGCTGGTTGTGAAACTCATCGTCGCTGCCCGTGAAATCGTGGCAGTGCAGAGAAGCAATCCAATCAGTAGGTGCTTGTAAATCTTTCTCATAAGCTTGTTTATGTT
>DAIOEQ010000076.1:0-565 GCA_036746215.1 Prevotella sp. | reverse complement strand
CTTTGTCGTTCTCATTTTTAATAGGTATCTTTGCCCACAGATATTTTTAGATGTTAGTCAAAACAATAAGATTTTTTTAATTTTTCGATGAACGTAATTACAAAGACCGTTCAATTGCCAGATGGAAGGACCATCTCGATTGAGACCGGAAAGGTTGCCAAGCAAGCCGACGGCTCTGTTGTTCTCCGCATGAACAACACCGTGTTGCTCGCCACCGTCACGGCAGCCAAAGAAGCAGTTCCCGGCACCGATTTCATGCCGGTGACAGTAGACTACAGGGAAAAGTATTATGCCACAGGCCGTTTCCCTGGCGGCTTTACCAAGCGTGAGAGTAAAGCCAGCGACGAGGAGATACTTGTCTCCCGTCTTGTAGACCGCGCCCTGCGCCCCTTGTTCCCCTCTGATTTCCACTGTGAGGTCTTCGTGCAGATCTGGTTGCTTTCGAGCGACGGCAAGGATCAGCCCGACGCTCTCGCCGGCTTTGCGGCTTCTGCCGCCATGGCCTGCTCCACCATACCTTTTGAGCACACCATCTCCGAGTGCCGTGTGGCACGCATCAATGGCG
>DAIOEQ010000075.1:0-8683 GCA_036746215.1 Prevotella sp. | reverse complement strand
GTACTTGGACGCAAACGGATGCGTCAGAACGCATCCTGGCGCGTTCTGCGGGCACGCGGCCGCGCACGAAGACAAGCATTTGCTCAATGTCTTTCTGTTTGAAAATGTTAAGCACATTCTTGCCATCGGGTGTATACTTGGCGTTTTGGCACTGGAAGAGTTCATTGATGAGGTTTTCCATCTCGTCATTACCCAACACCTGCCCATAGGGAATGGCGGCGGCGCGCGCCATGCTCAAGGCCAGCGAGTCGTTGATTTCCTGTACGGCAGAGACGCCTCGCTCCTGTGCGCCGTCTATCATGTCTCTCACCAAAGACACCACATCAATGCCCTCAAGCCCCTCGGGGATGGCGTTGACCGAATAGGTGTTGTCGCCCAGTGGCGACAGGTCAAATCCCATAGCGGTCATTTCCTCCTGTACCTGGCTGAGGGTGACGACCTCCTGGGCGGTGAGCTGCACGGACTCTGGAAAGAGGAGCTTCTGGGAGTGTGACTTACGAGCTGCCAACTGGTGTTGGTATTTCTCAAAGAGAATGCGCACATGGGCGCGATGCTGGTCGATAATCATGAGTCCCGACTTCACGGCAGTCATCACATAACGGCCCTTATACTGATAATGGACGGGCGACTTCTCCGCAATGACGCTCTCTGCGGGCGAGGACGTGGCCGGTGCGACAAAGAGAGGTTCTTGCGGGGGGTCTGCGGGGGTGTCGAGACCGTCATAGAGTTGTTGCCACTGGTCGGTCAGGCGCGACGTGTGGAGCTCACCCGTCATGCCGCCACCCACCTTGCTGACGTGCGATGACGCGGCGGAAGTGGTCTTGAAGGGATTGTACTGGGGATTGAAGTCAACCTTGGGCAAGTCGGCCTGGCGAGTGGGGTCGAACAGGGGGATGTCGGGCTTGCCCTCCGTGTCGAATTCGATGGTAGAGGCATCATTGAACATGCCCACCGCATCTTTGGTCGCAGCCGAGAGAATCTGCCAGATGGCCTGTTCGTTCTCAAACTTAATCTCGGTCTTTGTGGGATGGATGTTGACATCGATGTCATGGGCATCCACATCGAAATAGATAAAATAAGGCACTTGTTCGCCTTGAGGCACCAAGCGCTCGAAGGCCGACATGACAGCCTTGTTGAAATAAGGATGGCGCATATAGCGGCCATTGACAAAGAAATATTGTTGCGCGCCTTTCTTACGGGCACTCTCGGGCTTTCCGACAAAGCCATGAAGGGCGCACACGGAAGTCTCCACATTGAGGGGAAGCAAGTCTTGATTGATGCGCTTGCCAATGATGTCGACAATGCGTTGGCGCAAGCCACCAGCACGAAGGTTGAACATCTCCGAACCATTGCTGCGGAACGTGAACGAAATCTTGGGATAGACCAAAGCTATTCGCTCAAAGGCAGTGAGGATGTTGTTAAGCTCGGTGGTGTTCGACTTCAAGAACTTTCTGCGAGCAGGCACGTTATAGAACAGATTCTCAATCATGAAATTGGATCCCTCTGGGCATGCACACGCCTCCTGGCCCATGAAGCGCGAGCCTGCAATGGACAGGTGCGTACCAATCTCCTCCCCCCGCTGCCGCGTCTTGAGCTCCACCTGGGCAACGGCCGCTATCGATGCCAGGGCCTCCCCGCGGAATCCCATGGTGTGGAGGTTGAAGAGATCGTCGGCCTGGCGGATCTTTGACGTGGCGTGGCGCTCAAAAGAAAGGCGCGCGTCAGTCTCCGACATGCCTTTGCCATCATCGATTACTTGTATGGACGTGCGGCCGGCGTCGACCACTATCACGTCAATGTGAGTGGCGCCCGCATCCACAGCGTTCTCCACCAATTCCTTGATGACGGACGCGGGGCGCTGGATGACTTCACCGGCAGCTATCTGGTTGGCCACCGAGTCGGGCAACAATTGTATGATATCACTCATGACTAAATCCTTTTGCTAACATAGAAACAAAATAAGTCAAGTCTCAAAGCCACGGCAAGAGACAAGCCAAGATGATGACCAGCAACAGCGACACGACGGCCATGGAGGGCACCAGCGTGCGTTGTCGCGCAGTCTTTCCACGATGGATGCCCAGTTTCAAGTCGGGCCGCAGGTCAGCGTCAGACCACTCGTCAAGAGGCTGCGCACCAGACCGCAAGTGGTTGTCGGAGCACAAGCGGTTGTCGGAGCACAAGCGGTTGTCGGGGCGGGCATCGAGTTCCATGCCCAGTTCACGACGCGCCTGCGCCTCCAGCTTCCGCAAGCGTTCGCGCCGCTCATCAACGTAGACCAAAGTGTGGCAGAATCGCCGCGGCTTGGCTGTTTGGAAGAGCAAGTTCATAGGTTCAAGCGTTGGAGAGGCACCGTGTGGCGCACGATGTTTTTCAGTTCTGTGCCCTTGGCCTTACCGCGCCAGCGGAACACGTCGTCCTTGTCGGTCGGCCGGATGTAGTCGAACCACGCAAAACTCTCAAGCTTCAACTTCGTGGGTGGAATCTGCGTCATCGGGTATAACGTGGCCTGCACCTTGTTGGTCCATATGTGGTCAAGCTTCCGTGCTGAACTGATGTACATGCGCATGGTGTCCGTCTCCATGTAGTTGAGCCCTATCATCGTAGAGTCCTTGCCATCCACAGGGAAATAGACCGACCGGACAGTACCTATGGCATCACTCCTGCGAATGGCTCCATCCTGGAAATAGGCGAACATGTCACGCGACGACACTTGGTTGTAATGGATGCTGTCGGCCATGGCTTCCACCGACAAGGCCTGGCCAAGCACGTGAGCCTCGCGCACCGTGGAATCGTTCATGAAGACCTTGATGACCTCGCCCAGCAACTGGCGCGAGCCATTCCACACGACGGGGTCGCGATACAGGGTCATGCAAGAGTCCTGCGAGTTGAAGACCAACGAGTCGCACACCGCCTGCACATCAACGCGATAGGCCCTCATGTGCGGATAACAATGCACCTTGCGGTAGACGGAGTCGGTGTTGATGTTGAATGTCTCAATGCGCATCGTGTCGGCGTGCATCCAGAGCGTGTCTTTCTGCGAGTAGTCGGTGACCAGCGCGTCATGGGTCGCGAAGCCCCTGCCCGTCTTCTCGTTGTAGACCACCTCGCCGCAGGTCAGCTCATTGCGGTTTTTTGTGTCGACAAAGACCACATTGCCCAGGCCACGGTTGTTGCCAGTCTTGCTGTCATAATATAAGGTGTCGCCCGTGATGGTCTTCTCCTGGTTGACAACCGTGGAACGTCCAAACATCTCCGCCTGGTCGTTACGCGTGTTGAAATAAGCGTTCTCTGTCTCGATGACCCCATTGTCGCCACGGATGATGGACGGCCCCACCTTTCCGTGCCCTCTATTGGCGGTGTACTTACCAACTACATGGGCGCGGGCGCGCCGGGTGTCATAATATAGGGTGTCTGTAGAGACATGGTTCTTGGGAGTGCGCAGCTGCACGTCATAGTTGAACTTGGCCAAGCGCGTCTGGGTGTGGTATTCCCCCCAGTCGGCACTCAATTGGCTTCTGCCATCCACCAGCCTACCTCCGTTGAAAAAGTAAGCGTACTCATACAAGCGGTCATAATTGAGGCTATCGGTGTGAAGTGTCTGTTGCCTGTGCTTGAGCACCACATTCTCGCGGGCCTCCATCATCTGTCCCTCGCCGTCGTACCAGGCGCGGGCGCAGGTCAACGACAACGTGTCGCCCTGGCGAAACCGCACATGGCCAAACGCCTTCACGGAGTTGGAGCCTTGATAGAAATAGGCGCTGTCACAATTGAGATAAGCGCCTTGGTGCATGAACGCCACATGTCCCTTGGCGATCTGCGCGTCGGGATTGAGCCCCGCCATGTCGTAACGCAACTCATCGGCATGGAGCAGGTAGACCTTGTTGTCCGTTGGTTTCTTCTTGGTCTTGCGCGGCGCAAGGAAAGCTTGCAAAGAACCTATGACAAAGAAGCATAGAGCCATCGTCATGATGACCCTATGCCCACTATGAAATCGTTGGTGTGTCTTATTCGCCGTCATTTAATCCATCCCTGATATTGGAAATTACAATTCTTGTAACGGTCCTTCATCTTCACGTAAGTGTGTTTGATTTTGTCCACCACCCAGTCGGTGAGCACTTTTTCTCTTTCCTTGGCCAAGACCACATCCTTCATGACCTGGAAATCCTCTGTGATGGTGGCCTTGTGCCCGTCGACACGCGACTTCAGCTTGACGATGGCCACCACGGTCTTTCCATTGCTACGGCTCACCATCTCAAAGGGCGCAGAAATCTCGCCAACCTTCATGGTGTCGACCACTCGCGCCACCTCCGTCGGCAAGTCCTTCATTTGGAAACGTGACGTCATGCCGTCATTGGTGGAGTTGGACATCAGTCCCTTGTTGTTCTTGGTGTCCTTGTCGTCAGAGATAATGGTCGCTCCATCCTCAAACGAGAACTTGCCCGCACGGATGTCGTTGGCGACCGAATCGAGTTGGTTCATCGACGCATAGACCTCATCCTGCGAGACTTTTGGTTTCAGGAGGATGTGGCGCACCTTAATCTTGTCGCCACGCTTGTCTATGAGTTGGATGATGTGATAGCCAAACTCCGTCTCCACTATCTTGGAGATCTTGTTGGGGTCGGTCAGGTTGAACGCCACGTTGGCAAACGCGGGATCGAGCATGGCACGACCAATGTAATCCATCTCACCGCCTTGGCGAGCGGAGCCGGGGTCTTCGGAATAGAGGCGTGCCAATGCCGCAAATGACGATTCGCCCTTGTTCACGCGTTCGGTGAAGTCGCGCAACTGGTTCTTGACACGGTTGATTTCCTCCTGCTTGATCTTGGGCTGCCGGGTGATGATTTGCACTTCCACCTCTGTGGGAACGAAAGGCACGCTATCAGCAGGCATGTTCCGGAAATACGTTCTCACATCCGCGGGTGTCACCTTGACATTCTCCACCAACTTCTTGCGCATTTTCTCAATGAGCTGCTGGTTCTTGAAGTCGTCGTGCATCTCCGCGCGCATCTCCTTGATGCTCTGCTTCCTGTACTCCTCCAGTTTCTCCTGCGAACCAGCAATTTGTATCCAGCGGTTTATCTGCTGGTCGATGCCGCTTGCGATCTCGCTTTCCGACACATCAATGGAGTCGATGGCGGCCTGGTGAAGAAACAATTTCTGCACAGCCAATTGCTCCGGAATGGCACAATCGGGATCACCACCCCAAGTGATGCCTTCAGCCAGCCCCTGCATGCGCATGGCCTCCACGTCCGACTTCAGTATGGGCTCGTCCCCCACCACCCATATCACCTCATCGATGACACTGCTTTCGGGAATGGGTATTTCGGCGCGCATCGCCGAGTCGCTTGTGGTCGTGTCGGCCAATGATGCGGCAATCATGGTCCCATTGCCGGGAGCCGCAACGTGATGGCCTAAGGCGGTCCCACACACACCGGACACGGCCGTCAGCCCGAAAGCCAACATTCCGGCTATGGTATATATCGTTTTCTTCATATATTAATGCTTATTCACCGTTTTGAGCACGTCATCGTTGACCTTCACGGCAAACCGCTTGCGCAGCTCAGCCACCCACTGCTTCTCCAGATAATCCTGGTAGTCGGCCACCACAAGGGCGCGAACGTCCGACAACTCCTTAGGCGCCTTGAGCACCTTGCCATAGACGGCCATGTGAGGATAGTCTTTCATGGGCTTGACAATCGTGTCGACACCAAACACCTCATGGTCGACGAGCGCATTGTCGCCTTTCTTGAAGATGCCCTTCTCCACGCGGATGCGCAACACCGAATCGGCGTTGAAGGTCTTGCGGAGCACATCGGCCCACTTGTCAAACGGCACATCCTTGACGGCGTTCTTCACGTTGGCTATGTCAGCCTCCTCACGCGTATGGTAAGCGATGCCCTTGAAACGAGGCTGCTCCCACTTATAGTCTTTCTTGTGCTTCTTGAAGAAAGCCTCCTGTCCGGCCTCGTCCTTTTGCGCCTTGTCCCACACCGTTCGGTTGCTGATCTCATAAAGCAGCAAGCCGTCGTGGTACTCCTGTATGAGATATTTCATGTTTGGGTCTTGCGCTTCCATCTGCGCCAGCTTGTCCTTGAGCAACTGCGCCTTGCTGGTATGCTCCTGCTTGGCGAGCGTGTCGAGCTTCTGGTCGATGATCTGCTCCCGCAGGTTGCGTTGGTCTATAAATCTCATGATGGCATCGCGCTGGCTCTCATAGCTGTAGAAGTTCTGGTGTCCCTTCTTGAGGATGATGTGCCATCCGGCCGCTGTCAGCACCGGCTTGCTCATCTCTCCGTCCTTCAGCGCCCACGCCTGGTCCTCAAATTCCTTCAAGGTCTGTCCCTTGTAAATCAAGGGCAGCTCTCCGCCATTCTTGGCAGACCCAGGGTCTTGCGAAAACTTCTTGGCCATCTCCGCAAAGTCGGCCCCGTTTTTCAAGGCCGTGTAGATGGAGTCGATGCGCTGCTTTGCCGCTTTCTGCTCATCGGCAGAAGCCTTTTGGCCGACAAGCAACAAGATGTGCGCCACCTTGACCAGTCCGCCATTGTTGTCAATCTGCTGTTGTGTCTGCGTGTAGATCTTCTTGGCCTCAGCCTCCACGTCTGCGTCGTTGATCATTGTGGGTCTCACCTGCATGTCGCGATACCCCGCAAACTCCGTCTGGAACGACTTCAACGTGTCGAGATGCGCCGCCTTGGCAGCTTCCACCTTCAACTTATAATTGACGAACAAGTCCACGTAGTCAGCCACGCTTTTCTTGTCGATGACCCCATCAGCATTGTTCTTGTTATAAGAGTACTCAAACTCAGAGCGCGGGATGTCCTTGCCGTTGATGGTCATCACAACGGGGTCGGAAGACTGCGCAAAAGACAAGGTGCCACACAACAGCATGGCGCCCAACAACAGATTCTTTTTCATGTTTATTTTAAGTGGCTCTCCCTCCTTTCATGACGGAGGGAGAGCTTGTTATTTTCATTCATTGGCACGGCTCACCAAAGGGTCGCGAAAGACCTGTCAGCCATGTTCGTTCACGATGGAAGATTATCCCCGCTTCCCCTGGCGACAGGCATGCGTCCCCAGTTACTCGTGGCGGCTGTAGTTAGGCGCCTCACTGGTGATGGTGATGTCATGCGGATGACTCTCCAGGACGCCAGCGTTGGTGATGCGAGTGAACTTGGCGTCGTGCAGGTTATTGATGGTGGCAGCACCACAATAGCCCATTCCTGAGCGCAGGCCACCGATGAGCTGGTAGATCACCTCCTGCACCGTGCCCTTGTAAGGCACACGGCCAGCGATGCCCTCGGGCACCAGTTTTTTCACGTCCTTGGTGTCTCCCTGGAAGTAACGGTCGCTGGAGCCATTCTTCTGTCCCATGGCCTCGAGCGAGCCCATGCCACGGTAGCTCTTGAACTTACGGCCATTGTAGATAATCGTCTCGCCTGGGCTTTCCTCGGTGCCCGCGACGAGCGATCCGATCATCACGCAGCTTCCGCCCGCGGCCAACGCCTTCACGATGTCGCCCGAATAGCGCAAGCCACCGTCGGCAATCAAGGGCACGTCCGTGCCTTTCAGCGCAGAGTAGACGTCGTAGACTGCGCTCAACTGAGGCACGCCGACACCTGCCACGACACGTGTCGTGCAGATGGAGCCCGGGCCGATGCCCACTTTCACGGCGTCCGCGCCGTTGTCCACTAAGTATTTGGCAGCCTCACCCGTGGCGATGTTGCCCACCACGACGTCGAGGTTCGGGAATGCGTTCTTCACCTCATGCAACTTGCCGACGACACCTGCCGAGTGTCCATGCGCCGTGTCGATGACGATGGCGTCGACACCCGCGTCGACCAAGGCCTGCGCCCTGTCGAGCGTGTCGCGCGTGACGCCCACGCCGGCAGCCACGCGGAGGCGGCCCTTGTCATCCTTGCAGGCGTTGGGCTTGTCCTTTGCCTTTGTGATGTCCTTGTAGGTGATCAGTCCCACCAAATGGTTGCCTGCGTCGACCACCGGCAGCTTCTCAATCTTGTTTTCTTGCAGGATTTGCGCCGCGGCGGCAAGATCGGTCTTTTGGTGCGTCGTCACCAAGTTCTCACTTGTCATCACCTCATCGACCTTCTTGTCCATGTTTCGTTCGAAACGCAAGTCACGGTTGGTGACGATGCCCACCAGGTGGTTTTCCTCGTCGACGACGGGAATGCCCCCGATGTGGTATTCGTGCATCATGCCCAGCGCGTCGGCGACGGTGCTGCCGCGGCGGATGGTGACAGGGTCATAGATCATGCCGTTCTCGGCGCGCTTGACGATGGCCACTTGGCGTGCCTGCTCCTCGATGGACATGTTCTTGTGGATGACGCCGATGCCTCCCTCTCGCGCAATGGCAATGGCCATTGACGACTCGGTCACTGTGTCCATGGCCGCCGTCACAAACGGCACATTCAAGTCGATGTGGCGGGTGAAGCGCGTTTTCAACGTCACCTCCTTGGGCAACACCTCAGAATAAGCGGGAATCAACAGGACGTCGTCGAAAGTAAGGCCGTCCATTACAATTTTATCTGCAACAAATGATGACATAAATGTAACTTTAGGAATTTATTGCGTGCAAATTTAGCAATAAAAATTCACTTAGGCCTCCATCAAGAACGATTTTCTTTCTTGTTTAATGCAATTTAACGTGTGTCAATCCGGCCCC
>DAIOEQ010000074.1:0-8730 GCA_036746215.1 Prevotella sp. | reverse complement strand
GCCTGCTGGCGCGGCGCGTCACTTGTTGAGCTTCGGATAGGTGATGCGCGTGTGGTAGAAGGCCTTCAGACGGTCGATGAGCACGCTCTTGGCCTCGCTGATGTCGCGGAAGGTGATGGCGGCCTCAGTGAAGAAGCCCTCCTCCACCTGCCCGTCGATAATCTTGTTGACAAGCTGCGAGATGCTTTCCTCGGTGTAGTCCTTGAGCGAATGGGAGGCGGCCTCGCAACTGTCGGCCATCATGAGGATGGCCTGCTCGCGCGTGTAAGGGTTGGGACCGGGATAGGTGAAGGGCTCCTTGTCGACAATCTCGTCGGGATGCTCGTTCTGGTACTTGATGTAGAAATACTTGGCCATGCCGTGGCCATGGTGGGTGAGAATGAAGTCGCGGATGATGACCGGCAGGTTGTTCTCCTCGGCCAACTTGACACCATTGGCCACATGCTCCACGATGATCTGCGCGCTCTCCTTGTCGGTCAGGTTGTCATAAGGACTGATGCCCGCCTGCTGGTTCTCGGTGAAAAACGCGGGGTTCATCATCTTGCCGATGTCGTGGTAGAGGGCTCCCGTGCGCACGAGAGTGCTGTTGGCCCCGATGCGATTGGCTATCTCGGCGGCCAGGTTGCTCACGGTGATGGAGTGCTGGAAGGTGCCCGGGGCCTCCTCGCTGAGACGGCGGAGCAGGGGGCCGTTGGTGTTGGAGAGCTCGATGAGCGTCACGTTGGACGTGAAGCCAAACGCCTTCTCCACCACATACATCAGCGGATAGGCCAAGAGTAGCAACACACCGTTGATCATGAAATGGGAGTACATGCTCGCGTCGAGGTTAAACGTGGTGCCGCTCTGCATCAGCCGAAGGGTGAAATGGGTGACGCAGGTGGCGAGGAACACCAGCAGGGCGGTCTTGAACACCTGGGCGCGCGAGGACATCTCGCGCAGCGAATAGATGGCCACAAGGCCGGCCACCACCTGGATGACGATGAAGTCGAACTGGTAACGGAGGGCGGCGGCACTGATGAACACCATCACAAGATGGGTGATGAAGGCCGTGCGAGAGTCCTGGAACACACGCACGAAGATGGGCGTGAAGGCAAACGGCAACACGTAGACGCTGAAATTGAAATAGGAGTGCTGCATCATCAGCGACACCAGGATGGGGAAGATCGTGATCAGCGCATAGAGCATGAGGATGTTGCGCGACTTGTCGAAATAGTCCTTGCGGAAGAGCGACAGGTAGACGGTGAAAAGGATGACAAATGTGAGGACATAGAGTGCGTTGCCGATGAAGTTGAGGTTGACCTGCTTCATGCTGGTGCCGCGGCGGTTCATCTCGCGCTCAAGCGACGACAACTCACGGTAACGCTCCTCCGTGACAATCTCGCCCGTGCCGATGATTTTCTGTCCCGCCTTCACCATGCCCTGGGCCGGCGGGATGGTGCCCAAGAGGTCATTTTTGGCTGTCTCCGACCGGGCCTTGTCGTAGATGAGGTTGGGCTCGATGTAATCGATCAGGTTCAGGCGCTGCAAGGCCTGGCGGTCGGGTGCCAGGCGCTCGTCGGACAGCAGCTGCTCATAGGCGTTCATGGTCGAATAGAGGCCATTGATGGCCACCTGTTCCACATTCTTGCCAAACACCACGCGCACGGTGCCCGTGGTGTCACGGTGGACGCTGTTGAAAAGGGGTGTCTCCATGATACCCGACTGATAGAGATGACGAAGGCGCTCCTCTATGATGTGCGTATAGGAGTCGGGCACACCAGGCAATCCGTTGGCAAAGTCTTGCTTGAACTTGGCGACGACTCGGCCTTCCACCTGTTCATCATAATCGAAATAGGGCACAAAGAGCTGCATGACCGAGTCTTTCTCGCGCGACAAGGTCTCGTCCGTCTTGTAGATGGGAAAATCATACTGGGCGATGATGTCGCCATAGCGCCATGGCTCATCGACATCATAGACAAACTGCCGTCCCTCCTTGCGGGGGAGGAACCAGATGATGAGAACCACCGTCAGGAGAACCAGCGCCACACGCGTCAGCAGCCGGCGCCACAAATAACTCGTATCCTTATAAAAATTGAAACGCATCATGAAGTGTTAGTGTCTACGCGACCCGCGTTCGCCAGCGGACAAAACGGAGGGCCGCCCATTCTTGGGCTTTTACCGTGCGAAAATAATAAAAAAATACGTTAAAGAGGAAAAAATGTAGTAATTTTGCAAAAAATAATTTTCATCACCATGACAGAAAGAAAAGTCAGGGTGCGTTTTGCGCCCAGTCCAACCGGTCCGCTGCACATTGGCGGCGTGCGCACAGCCTTGTACAACTATCTCTTCGCCCGTCAGCATGGAGGCGAGTTCGTGTTCCGTATTGAGGACACCGACAGCCACCGCTTCGTGCCCGGAGCCGAGGATTATATCATAGAAGCCTTCAAGTGGCTTGGCATCGAGTTTGACGAGGGTGTCTCGTTTGGCGGAAGCCACGGCCCCTATCGCCAAAGCGAGCGACGCGACATCTACAAGAAGTATGTGAAGCAACTCATCGACGCCGGCAAAGCCTACTATGCTTTCGACACGCCCGAGGAACTGGAGGAAAAGCGCAAGGAAATCCAGAACTTCCAATACGACGCCCATACCCGCATGCAGATGCGCAACTCGCTGACGATGGACCGCACCGAGTGGGAGCAGCTCATCGCCGACGGCGCCCAATACACGGTGCGCTTCCGCATCGAGCCGGGTGAGGAGATACACGTCAACGACATGATCCGCGGCGACGTGAGCTACAAGAGCGACGTGCTCGACGACAAGGTGCTCTACAAGAGCGCCGACGAGCTACCCACCTATCACCTGGCCAACATCGTCGATGACCACCTCATGGAAATCACACACGTCATCCGCGGCGAGGAGTGGTTGCCCTCCGCCCCACTCCACGTGTTGCTCTATCGCGCCTTCGGATGGGAAGACACGATGCCACGCTTCGCCCACCTGCCCCTGCTGTTGAAGCCGGAGGGCAAAGGCAAGCTCAGCAAGCGTGACGGCGACCGACTGGGATTCCCAGTGTTCCCACTGGAGTGGCACGACCCGAAGACGGGCGAGGTGAGCACTGGCTATCGTGAAAGCGGATATTTCCCCGAGGCCGTGGTCAACTTCCTGGCCCTGCTGGGATGGAACCCCGGCACAGACCAGGAGATATTCTCCCTGGACGAACTGGTGAAGGCGTTCGACATCACCAAGTGCTCGAAGAGCGGCGCCAAGTTCGACTATCAGAAAGCGGCGTGGTTCAACCATGAATACATCCTCCGCAAGAACGACGACGAGATAGCGCAACTCTTTGCACCCATCGTGGCAAACAACGGCGTTGACGAGTCGTTCGACCGCGTGAAAGAGGTGGTGCACATGATGAAAGACCGCGTCAGCTTTGTGCGCGAGTTGTGGCCGCTATGCAGCTTCTTCTTCATCGCGCCAACAGCCTACGACGAGAAGACCGCCAAGAAACGCTGGAAGGAATTCAGCGGACAACAGATGGGCGAACTGATGGAGGTGTTGCGCGGCATCGACGATTTCTCCGTGGCCGGGCAGGAGCCTGTCGTGGAACAGTGGATCGCCGACAAGGGATACAAGATGGGCGACGTGATGAACGCATGGCGACTGACGCTGGTGGGCATCGGAAAAGGCCCGGGAATGTTTGACATAGCCGCCTTCCTCGGCAAGGAGGAGACATTGCGCCGCATGGCAAAAGCCATCGAAACACTGGGATAAAACAGGGAAGACATGTACAACTTCATCATGCTTCTCTACAGCCTCGGCGTGAGGACGGGCACCTTGTTCAGCGACAAGGTGCGAAAGATGTGGCAGGGCGAACAGGAAACGCTCGACATCCTGAAAAGGAAGGTCGACCCCAACGCCAGCTACATCTGGTTTCACGCGGCCTCGCTCGGGGAGTTCGAACAAGGGCGCCCCTTGATTGAGCGCATACGACAGCATTATCCACAATACAAGATTTTGCTGACATTCTTCTCCCCTTCGGGATATGAGGTGCGCAAGGACTATGAGGGTGCGGACATCGTTTGCTACCTGCCTCTCGACACCAAGAGCAACGCGGAGCGGTTTCTTAACGCCGTCAAGCCGGTCATGGCGTTCTTCATCAAGTATGAGTTCTGGTACAACTACCTGCACCTGCTCAGCCAGCGCGGCGTTCCTGTCTACAGTGTATCGAGCATCTTCCGACCGGACCAAATCTTCTTCAAATGGTACGGACAGGAATATGCTCATGTGCTGCGCTGCTTCACGCGCTTCTTTGTGCAAAACGAAGAGAGCAAGAAGCTGTTAGCCAGCATAGGCGTCAAGGATGTGGAAGTGGTGGACGACACTCGCTTCGACCGCGTGCTCGAAATCAAGCAAGCCGCCAAGAAACTGTCTCTCGTGGAGGCTTTCACGGCAAAGGCGCAGCACGTGTTTGTGGCAGGCAGTTCCTGGCAACCCGACGAGGAGATATTCATCCCCTACTTCAACCAACACGAGGACTGGAAGATGATCATCGCCCCGCACGTGATCAGCGAGGAGCATCTCTCGCAAATCATGAGACTGCTCAAGGGGCGGAAGGTGGTCAGGTACACACAAGCGCAACCGGAGACGGCAGCGGAAGCCGATGTGCTGATTATCGACTGCTTCGGCCTCCTGTCGAGCATCTACCGCTATGGCCAAGTGGCCTATGTGGGCGGTGGCTTCGGCGCTGGCATACACAACACACTGGAGGCTGCCGTATGGGGCGTCCCTGTGTTCTTCGGTCCCAACAACCAAAAATTCAAGGAAGCGCAAGGATTGAAAGCCTGTGGTGGCGGCCTGGAGATTAACGACGCAACGACATTCCAAACGAAAATGGACAACGTCCGCACCGCAATGGAAAAAGGTGAAGACATCGGCAAAGAAGCCGCAGCCTATGTCACCTCACACGCCGGAGCGACCGAGAAGGTGCTAAAGGCTTGCTTAGGGCAAGAGGCATAAGGTAGCGAAGAAACGCCAATAACAACAAGACAACGACAAGCACGCCCCGAAAGGCAAAGCTACACACTCGTAGCACAAGCCTTTCGGGGCGTTTTTATATCCTATAACTCAAGCACTTGTGAAAAAGACGGTCCAAAAGGCGGCCCGTTCCTGTTTGGTGCTATCTCTCAAACCTCGTATCTTTGCAGCCGTTTCGCGACAACACTGTTGTTTCAATCTTCATTGTGACAGCGAGACGGCGCTCTTTGACATATTTACATGAATAAGCAAATTCGAAGAATGTATCTTTAAGAGAGAGAGTATGACAAGAAAACATCAAACGTGACGAACAAAGAAATCCCCAGCGAGACGCTGGGGATTTCTTACGATATGGAGCATTGCTTACGAGTGGGACTTCGCCAGCAATCTCTTGATTCTACTTGATTACTTCAAGACGACCTTCTTGGTTACGACCTTGCCATCGGCTGTCTTGCCACGGAGGATGTTGACACCCTTCTGCAAGCCGCCCATGCGACGACCGTCGACAGAGTAGATCTCATTGAACTTGACTGACTCGTTGTTGCCAATCTCGTTGATGCCTGTCTCAGTGGCATGTGAGCTGTTCTTACCATAGTAGTAGAGCTCCCAGTCAGTAGTTACGAACCAGTCTGCAGACGTGTAGGTGTCGTCACCGAAGCCAAGACGGAGAATACCCGTCTCGTTGACATAAGTGAAGAAGCTCATCTGGTAAGCATTGGCGTCAAACATGACACGAGCGTTGGCGCGCGTGTTAGGCAAGAAGTAGTGAGTGCTGTCGATCGTGGTTGAGTCGATAGCCTCGTACCAACCCGTTCCAGCAGCGCTGAACTGATCCTTGTACTGGCGAGTAGCCCACAGGTTAGGAGTCTTCACCTCCATGTTGGCATAAATCTTAGCGCGAGAGATGTCCTGGACAGAGTCGCCCAGCAGCTCAAGCCATGCGCGATTTGTACCAACCTGACGGAAGAAGCCCTTGACCTTCACCTGATAGGTGCCCTCGGGCAGACCCGTGATATCCTGATAGATGTCACCGCTGGCATCCCAAAGCTCAGCGCAATTGTCTGAGGCAGAAGGATCGGTGCCCTCGGTCTTGTTGATCGTCCAACCCGTGAAAGCGTCCTCGAAGGTCGGGTTGACAATCCATGTTGTGTAATCGGCGGGAGTGGCGTCAGAGCCTTCCTTCATCATGAGGGCCTTGCGAGCCTTGGCCATCTCGGCCTGCTTGGCAGGAACATCGAGGATGGCGATAGAACCATCGGCGATGGCCTCAGTGACAGAGGCGATAAGCTCGTTGGCCTTGTTGATAGCGTCAGAAGAAGCGCCTGTCTGGCTCATGTTCTTCAATGAGTCGAGTGAGCTCTGCAGGGCCTTGTAAGCGTTGATGGAAACCTTCACGGTGTCCTCCACAGCGCCCAAACCAGCGTAAGCCTTCAGCATGGCGGTACCGTCTGAACCGGCGGTAGCGGTCTCAGCCGTGGCAAGAGCGGTGTTGAGAAGCGCCTTCTCATCTGCGCCCATGGGATCAGTGATAGCCTTGAGCTCAGCAATCTTAGCGTCGAGCACAGGCTTCACATACTCCACATCATTACCGAGGTAACGCATGGTGAAGTCGTGGAAGACAATCCAACGTCCGGCTGTCTGGTCAGGATCCTGAGCCTTGATACCGATGCGCATGGTGCCACCTTGCTCAGTGACAAGACCCACAACGGTGTTGTTGTAAGCGCTGGCATCAGCGTCCATCACCGTGAATGCGGTAGCCATGGTGTTAGGAACGACCTTGCCGTCCTCGAGTGTCTCCCAGCTCTCCTGCTGGTCCTGGGCAGAAGCCCATGTGAAGTCACAGATGTTGTGGATGCGCTTTTCTGAATTGTTGATGTAAATCCAAGCGGGAACCTCAGTCTGGCCAGCCTTGTAGTTGGTCCATGTGTCCTCAATGTAAGCGGGACGCATGAAAGCCTGAATGCTCAGCTCATAGGCACCGGGCTGCAGGCCCGTGATGTCCTGATAGGTATCGAAGTTCTTAGCCCAAACCTCGCAGAGACGAGAGTCAGCATTTCCGCCAGTGCCGAAGTTGGCGCCTGTCCAACCTTCCTTGCTTTGGGGTTGCGTCTTGGAAGGCTCAACGCTTGTGTCGTTGAATGTCGGGTTCGTAATAAGGACTGTCACATCATCACCGGCCTCATAGCTCTTCTTACGGCACTTATCCAGCGTGGTGTTGATGTTGTTGATCATGGCAATGATATCCTCAGTGCTGGCGGTCAACTCTTCCATCATCTCATTGGCCTGTTCCGTGAGGGCTTGCACTTCCTCACCATCAGCCAACTGCCAGCTCGCTGCCTCAGCGTCCTCTGAGACTTGAGCAAGCTTCTTCCAAGCGGCGATATTGGCCTTCAGCTCATCGAGTTTGGCCTTAGCCTGAGTGTACTTAGCGGCAGCCTCATCACGAGTGGTGGCAGACTTGCCCTCAGTGGCAAGTTGCTTACCTGCCTCATAAATGGAAGCTGTGTACTTGGTATCCTCATCGCTCACGAGAGCGGCGAACTGGTCGAGCAGACCACCATTCACATACTGGAAGGTCTCAAGGCTTGTGCCCAGGCTCTCGAGCTTGAACTCACGCCAAACGGTCCAACCATCACCCACCTGAGCGCCTGCCGAACCAGAGTCGGCGACCAAGCCCAAGGTAACATCCATAGCTTCTGTAAGCACGAGTTCAATCACGTTGTGGCCATTGAGCACACCATCACCGTCACGGTCCTCAGTGAACCAAGTGGCAGCTTGCTTACGGCTGTTCACTGTCGCTGAGCCAACAGTGTCAATATCGATGGTGTCTTTACCCACGAAGAAACTACTGTGCATGCCTGTACGGGTCAACGCGACAGCCGTGAAACGATACACACCAGCGGGAAGTTGGTTGATGGTGTACTTCAAAGTGGATCCACCAGCATTCCAGAACTCACCGCAACCGTCAGATGAACTACCCGTAGTGGAGGCAGCACCCGCCTTGTTAAGAACGGTCCAACCAGCAGGGGTACCTTGGGTGATAGGTGTAGGATTGCTGATGTACTTGCTGGTCAGATCCTGAGGATTCTTCACGGAAGCGGCATTCTCAATAGCGTCTGACAGACGAGTTGCCTCAGCCTCCATGGCGGCGACATCAGCGTTCGGGTCGGCCAACATGGCGGCGGCAGCCGTCACGTCGAGACCAGCGCCACTGGCCTGCTCAACGACCTTCAGCAACTTAGCCTTGGCATTGGTCATGGCGACAGGCAAGAAGACAAACTTGCAAGAGTCGACATCGGTCACGTCATAGTACAAGCCCCATGTGACACCATCGGTCTTGGAACCAGAAGCGTGGGTCTTGTTGACACCCAGGTACTGGCCGGCAAAGTAGCCCAACAGAGAGTCGGCATGTGTAGACTCCTCTGTGATCTGATAGTCGGCGAGGTTAGGCACCTGGAAGGTGTAAGTGTTGTTGCCCGCGTCAGCGATGGTCCACTTGGAAGCGGTTGCATTCCAAGCCGTGCTGTAGTTGACGAAGCAACCTTTCACACCAGCACCGATGACGCCATCGTTGGGTTGGCGATAAAGGATGTTTTCCTTACCGGCTGCAGTCTCCCAATCCGCGGCGTCATTCTTGATCTGATAGGTGCCATCGTCAAGACTAACGATGATACACTTAGCAGCCGAAGTCAACGGAGAAACAATGGCCTGGGTACC
>DAIOEQ010000073.1:3982-8784 GCA_036746215.1 Prevotella sp. | reverse complement strand
ACTCGTTACGCTGACTTTGGCGGAGAGAGAGGGATTCGAACCCCCGGTACCTCTCGGTACGCCGGTTTTCAAGACCGGTGTAATCGACCACTCTACCATCTCTCCTTAACACAACCTAAAAAAGTTGTGACGGATTGGCATGAAGCCGGGCAATAAACTTCGGCACAAGGCTTTGGCTTTTTGCGGGTGCAAAGTTACGACTTTTCATTGGTTCCGCCAAATGTTTTTTGAAGTTTTTTATGTCAAGCCGCTTTTTTATCCTTTCCTGTGAGCATTTGTTTTACGAGGAAACCTTGCGGGAGACCTTGTCACGATGATGTCGCGTGGCTTGCGGGCGGCATCGCATGGGGTGGGCAAAGGCCTAAAGTCTGTCATTCTCCTTGGCTGGCCGCTGCCGTACCAATTCGATGGCCTCCTTGCCCGTGAGATGTTCTATGGAGAGCTCTATCGCCACCACATGGCTCAGCGAGCCTTGTATCTCGGCGCTCAGGGCCTGCTCGTCACCCGGATTGTATCGCTGGCCCAGCAAGCGCAGGGCCATGAGCTTCTCCTTCTCCTCGCTGATTATCCGCACGCGGCCAAAGCATATCACGCTTCGGAAATGGGTGGTGAAGGTCTCTGGATGCACTTCGTCCTTGCAGATGACGGTGAACGAGGCCTTGTCGGCATGGCGGATGGCGTCTATCTTGTGGCCTTTCGAAGCCGAATGAAAATACAGTTTGCCGTCGGCATAGACATAGCTCAACGGCACGCCGTAGGGGTAGCCCTGCTCGTCGAGGAGGCAGAGCACGCCCGACGTGGCTTGGCCAAGGAGCGACAAGGCTTCGTCGTCGGGTAGTTGCTGGCGCTTGCGGCGCATGGGATAAAAACAAGTCATGGTCACGTCTGTTTAGATGGTATGCATTCATATCATCAACTCGTAGGCCATCGTTCCCAGCACCTCGCCCATCTTCACGGCCACCTCGCGATAGTGCCCGACGAGACTGAAGCCCAGCTTCTCGTGCATCCGCATGCTGGGCTTGTTGCGGTCGGTGATGTTGGCCACGAGCGCATGGTATCCTTTACCATAGAAGATGTATTGCAGGCATTGTCAGGTATCCCGCCTGTCGGCAATGGCCGATAAGGCGTAGCATAAGGGCCGTGCCGACACCATGGCGCTCAGCCTCATGGTCCACGTAGACTGTGGTCTCCAGCGAATGGCCCTTGCAGGCCGCCCGCACGTTCCACGGGTGGGCATAGCAGTAGCCCACGATGCGGCCATCCCACAATCCCACGAAATAGGGATAGCTCCCAGAGATGTCGGCCACGCGCCGTGCCATCTCCGCGTCCGTCACGGGCGCGGTCTCGAAGGTGGCCGTGGAGTGCAGGATGTAATGGTTGTAGATTTCCGCCAACCGGGGCGCGTCGGCCGTCGTGGCAGGTCTCAACACGAGTTCTTTCATCAACAATCAGCGTTATAATTATCTTTTCCTACGCAAAATTAACAAATCAAACGAAGAAAAAGGCCTGCGACCGTGATTTTTTTGTGTAACTTTGCAACATGATTTATCCCAGCAATTTCGAGAACAAGATACAGTTTGGCGAGATCCGCACCCTGCTGAAGTCCCGCTGCCTCAGCCAGCTCGGCAAAGACAAGGTGGAGGCGATGACCTTCAGCGACGACGCAAACGCCATCAACACCCTGCTCCGCCAGACGCGCGAGTTCCGCCGCCTTCAGGCGGAGGCCGACGACTTCCCCCTGCAGTATTTCTTCGACATGCGCCTGGCCATCAAGCGCATCCGCCTGGAGGGCACGCATCTCGAGGAGGGCGAGATGTTCGACCTGCGCCGGTCGCTCGAGACGATAGCCGCCATCGTGGCCTTTCTCAACCGTGGCAGCGACGAGGGCGTCTACGACTACCCCACCCTGCACGACCTCACCGACGGCGTGCTCACATTCCCCGACATCGTGCGCCGCATCGACGAGATACTCGACAAGTATGGCCGGGTGAAGGACACGGCGTCGCCCACGCTGGCCGCCATCCGGTCGGAGCTGCGGCGGTCGGAGGGCAGCGTGTCGCGCACGCTCAACAGCATCCTGCGCGCCGCGCAGAGCGAGGGCCTCGTCGACAAGGACGTCGCCCCGACGCTGCGCGACGGCCGTCTCGTGGTGCCCATCGCGCCGGGCCTGAAGCGCAAGATCAAGGGCATCGTGCACGACGAGTCGGCCACGGGAAAGACCGTCTTCGTGGAGCCCGCCGAAGTGGTGGAGGCCAACAACCGCATCCGCGAACTGGAAGCCGACGAGCGGCGCGAGGTGGTGCGCATCCTGGCTGAGTTCACCAAGATGGTACGGCCGCACGTGCGCGAGCTGGCCTACTCCTACCAGCTCCTGGCCGAGGTCGACTTCATCCGCGCCCGCGCCGAGCTGGCCGCCCTCATGGGAGCCATGGAGCCCGAGGTGGAGGCCGCGCCCGTCATCGACTGGATACAGTCGCGCCACCCCCTGCTGTGGCTCGCCCTGCAGAAGCAGGACAAGGCCGTGGGGCCGCTCGACATCACGCTGACGCCCGCCCGCCACATCCTCATCATCTCCGGCCCCAACGCCGGCGGCAAGTCGGTGTGCCTGAAGACTGTCGGCTTGTTGCAGTATATGGTGCAGTGTGGCCTGTCGGTGCCCATGAGCGAGCGCTCAAGGGTGGGCGTGTTCCAAAACCTGATGATCGACATCGGCGACGAGCAGAGCATCGAGAACGACCTGTCGACCTACTCGTCGCACCTGCTCAACATGAAGATCATGATGCGCCAGGCCAACGCCCGCACGCTGTTGCTCATCGACGAGTTTGGCACGGGCACGGAGCCCCAGATTGGCGGAGCCATGGCCGAGGCCGTGCTCAACCAGTTTGTGAAACGGCAGGCCTGGGGCGTCATCACCACCCACTACCAGAACCTCAAGCACTACGCCGACTCCCACGAGGGCATCGCCAACGGCGCCATGCTCTACGACCGCCACGAGATGCGCCCGCTTTTCCAGCTTGCCATCGGCCAGCCCGGCAGTTCGTTTGCCATCGAGATAGCCCGCAAGACGGGCATTCCAGAGGAGGTGATCCGCGAGGCCTCCGAGATTGTGGGGTCCGACTACATCCAGAGCGACAAGTACCTGCAAGACATCGTGCGCGACAAGCGCTACTGGGAGCAGAAGCGACAGACCATCCATCAGCAGGAGAAACGTCTCCAGGAGCAAATCGACCACTATGAGCACGACATCACCGCCGTGGAGAGTGAGCGCCGCGACATCCTGGCCAAGGCCAAGCAGGAGGCCGAGGACCTGTTGAAAGAGAGCAACCGCAAGATTGAGAACACCATACGCGAGATACGCGAGCAGCAGGCCGAGCGCGAGTCGACGCGCCGCATCCGCCAGGAGCTGGAGGAATTCAAGCAAGACGTGGAGGCCTTCGACACCAAGGCCGAAGACGACAAGATAGCGCGCAAGATCGAGCAGATCAAGGCGCGCAAGGCCCGCCATGAGGAGCGCCGCAAGAAGAAGAAAGACGATGAGCAGCGCGCCGCCGAAGCCCTACGGTCGGCGGCAGTCCGCGAGCAGAAGGTGCGCGACAACGTCATCGCCGTGGGCGACGCGGTACGCATCCGCGGCTCCAAGTCGGAAGGCCGCGTGGAGAGCCTCAGCGGCAAGATGGCCACGGTCATCTTCGGCGGCATGCGCACGAAGTTGCCTGTCGAGCGCCTGTTGCTGGCGGCCGCCACACCGGCTGCCACAGACGGGGGCGCGGGGGCGCAACCGACCAAGATGGACGAGCTGCGCGACGGATTGCAAAACTACAAGATGTCGCACATGACCCAAGACACCATCGACAACCACCGCAAGAACTTCAAGCAAGACCTCGACGTGCGGGGCATGCGGGGCGACGAGGCCCTGCAGGCCGTGCAGTATTTCATCGACGACGCCATCCTCGTGGGCATGCCCCGCGTGCGCATCCTCCACGGCAAGGGCAACGGCATCCTACGGCAGCTCATCCGCCAGTATCTCGCCTCGGAGCCCAACGTCACCCACGTGCGCGACGAGCACGTGCAGTTTGGCGGCGCGGGCATCACCGTCGTCGACCTGGGATGACGTGAAACAACAAGACTGACGGTTGCTCTCGTGATTTTTAGTGATTGGTATAAGGCTTGCAAACAGTAACGCGACCGATTTCAGAAAAGAGATGACAAATCCAACCACCTGTCCTGTCGTGCGGCTATGCGGTCTGCAAAAGCATGGCTCGCACCCGGAAAGTCACCGTCATGGGCCGACTTCACCTGCAGGGTAGCGCCCATATAGGAATGACAAGCCTGCTGTATCGGAGAAAACTAAAGCTTTTCTTCGGGTTTTCGCCATTTTTTATCGGTTCTACAGACTTTATCCAAAGTTTATGTGTAATTTTGCAAATTTAAAAACAAGGTGACGCCCCCCTTGGCACAGAGTCACCTTTCACGCGCCGGCTTGCCACAAGCCCGTTGGCGCGTGTCACAACAAACATCAAACAAAGCATGAAAGCGACAAAACACGTGCTCATGGCCTTTTTGGCCCTCTTCACCCTCGTGACTTTCTTTGCCAACATCGGCGCCCTGCCCACCGACATCATGGAGCAGCGCAACGTGGTGACGGCGAGGGAGATGGTCGGCGACGGCTGTTGGCTGGTGCCCACCATGAACGGCGCCCTCCGACTGGAGAAACCGCCTCTGCCCACTTGGGTGGCCGGCGCCATCGAGACCGTAGCCCCTGGCAGGCTGGCCGCGCAGCGACTGGCCGCCGGCGCCATGGG
>DAIOEQ010000073.1:0-3972 GCA_036746215.1 Prevotella sp. | reverse complement strand
ATGCCTGTGGACCTGGTTTCTGTTTCTCACCGCGCGCCTCTTGGCCCGCCGCACCGATTACGCCATGGTGGCGACGGTGGTCTTCCTCACCTGTTACAACACGGTGCTCATGGGCCGATCGGCCACATGGGACATCTATTGCCACGCGCTGATGATGGGCGCCATCTACCTGCTCCTCAGGGCCATGATGGAGGATCGGGGATACCGCTGGCAGCTGCCCCTGGCGGGCCTGCTGATGGGCCTGTCGTTTCTGAGCAAGGGCCCCGTTTCGTTCTACGCGTTGTTGCTGCCCCTCTTGCTGTCGGTCGTCGCCCTGCCCACCATCTCCATGCGCGGCAAATGGCCTTACGTCGGACTGATGGCCGTGGTGGCCGTGGTGGCGGGCGGCTGGTGGTACGCCTACCTGCTCCTGGCCCACGGTGACGCGGTCACCGCCGTCATGGCCAAGGAGTCGGGTGCGTGGTCGAGCCACAACGTGCGGCCGTGGTGGTACTACTGGCGTTTCTTCCTCGAGATGGGTGCCTGGGCCTTGCCCGCCCTGGCGGCACTGGCCTTGACCTACTGGAAGCAGCACATCACGCTGAAGCGCACCTACCTCATCACATTCTGCTGGGCTGTCGGCGCGCTGTTGCTGCTGTCGCTCATGCCCGAGAAGAAGATGCGCTACCTGCTGCCCTCGTTGGCCCCGTGCGCCATGCTGGTGGCTTGTGTCATGACCCACCTCAAGGACGCCTACGCCACGGGCCATGTCGACCCGCTCGGCCGCGCGCTCTATGGGGCGCAAGGCGCGCTGCTGACGCTGGTCATCGCCGCCGCGTCCGTGGCGCTCTTCGTGGTGCCCGCCGCCGCGGTCATCAGCCTCGCGGCGCGCGTCGTGGCCGCCATGGCGCTGGGTGTCACGGCAGGCCTCACCGTGTGGGCCACCCTGAAGCGCAAGCCCATGGCGCAGGTGGCCGCCGTGGCCATAGTGTTCGCCACAGCCGAGCTGCTACTCCTGCCCGCCATCACGCGGGCCGTGGGCAATCCTGCCTCGCGCAACATCATCCTCACCGTGGGCACGCCACAGGCCAAGGCTCTGCCGCTCTATCACGCGCAGGACACCCCCATCCGCATCGAACTGGTCTACAACGCCCAGCGCAAGATACTTCCCATAGACCTCAACGACCCGGCCACCGTGCGCGCCCACCTGCCTTTCGCCCTGGTCATCCCCGCAAGCCACACGGCAAGGGTGCCCGAGACCGTCATGGCCGTGGCCGACACGACCGTCATGGGACGCTACGACATCAACCTCCATCCCAAAGGCAACCGCCACTACACCGACGACCTCCGCGGACGCGTGTTGCGGCTAACGGCCAAGGACGGCAACGCGGGGCGCGGCGCCCACCAACCAACGTCAAACGACCAATAACAACATATAGCATGAACAAGACACAGCAATACGAGCTGACCATCATCGTGCCCGTCTACAACGAGGAGGACAACCTCGACCGTGTGGAGAAGGCACTCTCCGACTACCTGCCCAAAGCCTCCGTGAAGGCTTGCGCCCTGTTTGTCAACGACGGGTCCACCGACAGCAGCCTCGACAAGATACGCGAGATCTGCGGGCGACACGCCGACTTCCTCTACATCAGCAGCGACGACAACCACGGGCTGAGCACCGCCATGAAGGCGGGCATAGACAGCGCGCGAAGCCGACTGGTGGGATACATCGACTCGGACCTGCAGACCAACCCCGAAGACTTCAACCTTCTGTTGCGGTATGCGGGCGACAACCAACTCGTGTCGGGCATCCGCGCCAACCGCAAGGACTCGGCCTTCAAGCGCTTCCAGTCGCGCGTGGCCAACCGGTTCCGCCGACACATGACGGGCGACACCGCCACCGACACGGGCTGCCCGCTGAAGGTGATGTGGACCGACTACGCGCAGCGCCTGCCCTTCTTCGACGGCATGCACCGCTTCCTGGCGGCGCTGATGACACTTGAGGGCGGACGGTTCAAGGAGGTGCCCGTGCGCCACTACCCCCGCACGGCGGGTGTGTCAAAGTATCACCTGTGGAACAGGCTCAAGGGACCGTTCCTCGACTGTTTCGCCTTCCGCTGGATGAAGGCGCGCTACATACGCTACACTGTCGACAACAGCAACCTGGAAGACAACGTCCAATAGAAAGCTCCTCGCCACGACCTAACCATCAACGACATCCATGGAAAAGTCATCTATGTGGGTTTACGCCATCGGCTTCGCCGCCCAGGGATTCTTCTCGGCGCGCATGCTCTTGCAGTGGGCCTTGTCGGAAAAGGCCCACCGCGTGGTGTCGCCCAACATCTACTGGATATGCAGCCTGGCGGGCAGCATCCTGTTTTTCGCCTATGGCTGGTTGCGCGACGACTTCGCCATCATCCTCGGACAACTCATCTCCTATTACATTTACATCTGGAACCTCAACATCAAGCAGGTGTGGCGACGCGTGCCCCCGCTATTGCGCGTGGCCATCGCGGCTTTGCCCGTGGCGGCCGTGGCGCTGATGGCCAGCGATGGGGCGGCTTTCGTCAAGTCGTTCCTCCACAACCGGGATGTGCCCATGGCCCTGCTGGTATGGGGCTCGGCGGGGCAAGTCATCTTCACGCTCAGGTTCATCTACCAATGGTATTACAGTTACCGGCGGCATGAGTCGATGCTGCCCATTGGCTTCTGGATCATCAGCCTCACGGGATGCGCCATCATCGTGAGCTACGGCGTGTTCCGGCTCGACCCCGTGCTTATCCTCGGACAGTCGGTCGGATTCTTCACTTACTCACGCAACATCGCTCTGTTCCACAAACAAAAGAAAGCAAGCTCATGAACATTCTCATAACGGGTGCCGCAGGATTCATCGGCCACGCTCTGGTCAAGGCCTTGGCGACCGACAGCCACACGACCATCACAGGCATCGACAATCTCAACGACTACTACACGCCACGGCTCAAGGAGGCGCGACTGCGCGACTTGGGCGTCATGAGCCACGGCCCACACCCCACCGCAAGCGCGACGCTGCCCAACTTCTCGTTCATGGAAGCCGACATCGCCGACCGCGCGACGATGGACCGCATCTTTGCGCAAGGGCGCTTCACCCACGTGTGCAACCTCGCCGGACAGGCCGGCGTGCGCTTTTCCATCGAGAGTCCCTACTCCTACGTGAAGAGCAACGTGCTGGGATTTCTCAACATCCTCGAGGGCTGTCGCCACCATCATGTCGGCCACCTGGTGTTCGCCTCGTCAAGCAGCGTCTACGGCATGGGCGAGCACGTGCCGTTCGGCGAGACCGACGACACAAGTCATCCCGTGAGCCTCTACGCCGCCACCAAGAAGAGTGATGAGGTGATGGCCTACGCCTACACCGCGCTCTACGGATTTCAGACCACGGCGCTACGCTTCTTCACCGTCTATGGCCCATGGGGACGACCCGACATGGCGCCTTTCAAGTTTATGGACGCCATTGTCAACGACCGGCCCATCAAGGTCTTCAACCACGGCGACATGCTTCGCGACTTCACCTACATCGACGACATCGTGGAGGGCATCCGCCTGGTCATTGGCGCCACCTATGACGACCCGGTCCCCGCAAGGGTCTACAACATCGGATGCTCTCACCCCGTGAAGCTCATCGACTTCATCTCCACCATCGAGCACGCCACCGGCCACAGGGCGCAAAAGGTCATGATGGGCATGCAGCCGGGTGACGTGACGCGCACGGACGCCGACACCTCAAATCTGCAACACGACTTCGGTTACAAACCACGCACGCTCCTCGACGAGGGCATCGGACGACTGCACGAGTGGTATGAGACCGTCTGGCGCAACATCAAATGACAAAAGCGGGCAAGACCTCATCAGATTTTGCCAATTCCAAATTTGTTCATTCCAACCTTTCTTTGTAACTTAGCGGCACAAGTCATTAAAACAAGCAAGACCATGACTGACATCGTCAACCGTTAC
>DAIOEQ010000072.1:1767-8914 GCA_036746215.1 Prevotella sp. | reverse complement strand
CTTTCACCGTGAAGTTGCCACAGGGACTTGCGCTTGTCGACAAGTCAG
This sequence comes from Prevotella sp., assembly GCA_036746215.1. Lineage (GTDB taxonomy): Bacteria > Bacteroidota > Bacteroidia > Bacteroidales > Bacteroidaceae > Prevotella. The sequence continues at coordinate 8,866 of DAIOEQ010000072.1, read as the reverse complement.
CCAAGCTTGGCTCCTTGCTTGACAACCACAAGGTGAACGTGAAGGACAGCCTCTTCACCATCAACCTGAAAGACTATGGAGAGGACGACGCCTTCACTGCCAACAGCGGTAGCCTCTGCACCTTCGATGTCGTTGCCGATGAGACATTCGTCGATGGCTCAGAGATTAAGGTGAGCAATTTCCGTTGCTGGGCGGCTGGCGGTTACACCGAATATTATGGTGAGGACTTCGCCATCAAGGTGACCATTGATCCCACCAGCTTGGGCGTTAACGGCGTGTCTGCCGACGGGCAAGGTGCCGATGGCGTGTATCAGCTGAACGGTGTGCGCACCGACAAGATGCAACGCGGTGTCAACATCGTCGTGAAGAACGGCAAGGCCGTCAAGGTCGTGAAGAAATAACATCTTCCAAACAATGAATGAAAGAGAGGAATTTGATGCACTGAATATCCTTTCAATTCGTAGTTTTGTGACGATTAGATAGTAGCATATAACTTTGCACAAGACGTTGATAATCGACCACCCTCGACTTCCCCAGCCTTTGATTGGCGGAGCGAGGGTGGTCTTTTGTGTGCTCTATTTCACCACTTTCACGGTCTTCTGTGAGCCATCGCTATAGGTGGTCTTCATCAGGTAGACGCCCTTCTCGGGAGCGTTGACCCTGCGGCCGTTGAGGTCAAACCATTCGGTGCGTTTCACGTCCTTTCCGTTGTCGCCTGCTGTGGTGTTGCGGATGGCAGTGGCTTCTTCGTCGCCCACAAGGATGTTGTCAAGATAGATGGCCTCTTGATGTCCGTTGGTGTAGGCGTAGAAGGCGAAGTTGACGAAATGGTTGTCCTTGTAGTCATCGAGGTCCACTCGGTACTGCTTCCAGCCCTCTGAGTTGTCGTCGGTGGAGACATCATAGCTTGCCACCTGGGCGTACTGCCCATCGTCGGCGCGGACATAGACCACCACGAGGGGGTGCTTTTCATACTTCGGCGCGAAGGTGTATGCCCAGAACGACAGGAAGTTGCGCTTGCCGTCCATGGCCACCTTCGGCGAGATGAAGCCCGCTCCGGCGTAGCTGTCGTAGTAGCTGCCGTTGTAGAAGTAGGCGCAGCCGTCATCGCCATCCTGTGGCGTGGCGAGGTTGTAGGAGCCTTCTTCGCCTGTCGGGCAGGCGGTGCCCCAGTTGAGCACATTGGTGTTCTCGGAGCTGATGATCCAGGGAGTCGTGGAGAGTTGGCGGTCGGCAAACGACTCATGGAAGGGCAGTCGGTAGAGCTTGCCGATGGTGCAGTTGGTGACCACGGTGTCGCCGATGCCCTCTGTGTTCTTGGCCACCACGCCATAATAGAGCACCTCTTGCTTGTTGAGGTCGCTGCGGTCCACGGTGTAGGTGAGCCCTTTCACGTCGTCGGCCACGATGGTGAGCGTGCGCTCGTCGGTGTCATACTGGAGAACGCGGTAGGTGAGGTTGTCTTTCAGCACCACACCGCCATTGTGTCCCACCGCGGGAGCCTGCCAGGTGATGACGGCCTGCTGGTTGTCGGCGCTGCCGTGGATGGCGAGTTGGTCTACTTTCGTCGGGCGGTCGAGGCCCACGAAGAGGTTGGCGACGGCCACTTCGCTGCGGCCATGCTGGTTCTCGGCGATGATGGAGTATTGGTTTTGTCCATGCTGGGCCTCAGTGTCGGTCCATGTGATGGGCGAGCCTGGGATGACATCCGTCTTGGTGTAGACGGGGATTGACGAGTTGCCGCGGTAGACGTTGACAGTGAGGTTGTCGCTGAGGCGTGTGCCTTGGTAGTCGGTGGCGGGGGCGTCAAACGAGAGTGTGGCCGTGAGGGCTCCGCTTGGGTCGGCTGTGGCCTTGAGGTTGGTGAACTCGAAGGGCGAGAGGGCCGACTTCACGTAGGTCAGGCTGATGTTGTCGATGTCGGCCATGATGTTGTCGTATTGTCCTGTCGACACGATGTTGAAGCCGAAGCAGTACTTGCCCGTCTCCTTGGTGACCACGCGGTTGGAGGCGTCTTCCATGCCATAGCTCACGTTGGCGGGCAGCTGGCCGATATTGGTGGTGAGGCTGGCCGAGTCGGCGGCCTGTCCCATGTAGACGTTGCCTTCCACGGTGTAGGTGCCCGTGTTGTAATTGATGTATCTTGAGAAGTTCTTCTTGTAGGCCAGGGTGTAGACCGAGTTGGCGTTGAGCTTCACCAGTGGGGTGATGAGCCATGAGGCGAGGGTGTTGCCGGCTTGCGCGTTGAAGGCGTAGATGGTCATGCACTGGTTGTTCTCGTTGTATTTCCAGAGATAGCTGTCCTTGTTTCCTTCGTCCACGCCCTGCATCTGCACGGTGTAGTGCTCTGCCGCGGCCCGTGTGTCGAAGGTCTCCAGGTAGGGAGCCTCGTAGCAGCCGATGAAGGCCGAGTCGACGGCTGCCGCACCCTCGCCATAAGCGTTGGCGGCCTTTACGCGGTAGGTGTTCATGCCGATCTTCTTCACTTTGGTGTCGGTCCAGGTGAGGGCTGAGCCCTTGGCGGGGTTGTCGAAGACATGGATGGGCTCCGCCTCGTCGTTGCGGTAGACGTTGACCTTTGTGATGTCATTGACCTCATCGCCGTTGAGGTCGTTCTTGGGCGTGGTGAAGCTGATGGTGGCCTCCATCTTGTCGTCCTTGCCGGGCACGATCTTGAGGTCGCTGGCGGCGGCCGGCGCCTGTGTGTTGCCCACCTCGTCGACGGCGAAGCTCTTCACGAGCAGCATGGAACTGTTCTTGGTTTTGTCGCCGCGGTAGCGCAGGGCCACATAGTACTTGCCTGTGCTGGTGGCGTTGAACGTCGCCGAGTAGTTGGTGTAGGTGTCGTAGATTTCCACGCTGTCGGCCACGTTGAACACATGGAAGGTCGTGAGGTCCTTCGGGTCGGTGCCCAGCAGCAGGTCGAAATACTCGGGATAGCCCTTGGAGAAGGTCTTCAGGTTGACGGTGGCGCGGTAGTTCTTGCCGCCTTGGAGCGAGATGGCGGGCGTGATGAGCCAGTCGTCGGCAGGTTTCTCGCTGTTCCACGCGAGGTCGAAGCGCACGATGTTGCCGTATTCCTGGTACTTCCACTTGGTCCCGTCGCTGTCGTTGTCGACGACGGTGAAGTAGTCGTCGAAGGCCTGTTGGCTGTCGAACGTCTGGTGGTAAGGCGTGGTGAAGGCGTCGCCGCAGGTCACCTTGTTAGACTCTCCGTAGGCGCTGCGCTTGCCGTGGTTGGTGGCGTAGACGCGATAAGAGTAGCTGTGGAGGGCGGCAGGCGTCGGCTCGGTGAAGGTGGTTCCGGCAAAGTTGTCGGCTACGGTCACGCTGTCGGGCATGCGCACCACGGTGTAGGTCAGGGCCGACGGGTCGATGTAGCCCTTGTTGACACCCTCCACGGGGCTGCCCCATGTGACGGTGCTGTTGCCGTCGGCGTTGGCGAAGGCGACGTCTGTCGGCGCGACGGGCGTGTCGTAGCCGGCAAACTGCTTCAGCGAGGCGAGGGGCGACCAGCCTGTGGCGTTCTTGGTGTTCACGGCAACGTAGTGGTTGCCCTCGGTCAGCGAGACGGGGATGCTGACCCGCTCGCCTGGCTGCGCCTCGGTGCCTTTTAGGTTTTGTCCGTCAAGCCACACGTTGAGTGTCGATGCGCCGAGTGTCGAGCCCGCGTAAGTCTTGGTCGGAACGGTGAAGGAGATGGTTCCGTCGAGCCCGCCGGCTTGCGCGAAGTCGAGCTTGAGGTCGCTCACCTTGGCGGGCGCGTCGTCCTTGGCGCTCTCCTCAAGCGAGTAGATGGATGAGAATTGCTCTTGCTTGCCAAACTTGGCGACAAGTTCCGTCGTCGCTGTTTCGGGGTCGACGCTGTAGAGGCAGCTGCCCTCGTCGGTGATGGCGGCCCACAGGAAGAGGCCCGTGCGGTTGTCGTAGGTCATCGACTGCGAGTAGGCCTGTGGGGTCACGCCTGTCCAGGCGATGAGCGACGGGCGGCCATTGGCGCGGTTGAGGCGGTATAGGTCGCCATAGACATTGATGAAAAACATCTCGCCGTCGGGGGTGTTGCCCAGTGTGAGCACGTTGTACTTGCCGCGGAAGGCCGCTATCTTGTCCATCCAGTCGTAGTCGGTGTTGTATCGGCACCAGTTGAGGCCGTCCAGCGCGTCGTTGTACTGCATGGAGTAGATGGTGTTGTCGATGTTGTTGTAGGCCATGGCCGACGGCAGGAGCGAGTAGCTGCCCTTGCTGGTGTCGTACACGATGTTCTTCAGCTCTTTCTTGTTGGCCGGGTCGATGGTGATGTATCGGGCGCCATTGAGGCCTCCCATCACCTCCATGGCGTAGATGCCAATGAACTTGTCGCCGGTGTAGGCGCCGGAGATGAAGTTGTAGCCGAGGTCGGTCATGACCGCTTGTGGCGTGATGTTGTCGCCGATCTCAAACGAGTAGATGCCGTAGGGCACCTGCGCGATGGAGGCGTTGGCCCAGTCGCTGCTGTTGATGAGTGAGCCGTAGAAGGTGCGGCCATAGAAGGGCGAGGGGGCGAGGGATGCTTGTGGCGCGCGCGACTTGACGGTCTTGACGGTCTTGATGCCGCCTGTTTTGCTGGTCTCCGTGAGTTTCAGGGCGTTCAGGCCCCGGTGTGGCCTGGGCTGGCCGAGGGGTGCCTTGGTCTGCGCCGGCAGGGTGGTGGCCGACAGGGCCAGCGCCGTTATGGCGGCCAATGACTTTATGCTGTTCTTGTTCATAAGCGCAAAGATGTGTGGGTTCATATGTGTTTACTTGGAAAATTTGAAGGTCTTGCCATTCGATTTCACGACATAGGTGCCGTGGGGCAGCGAGCGGAGGTCGGTGGCCTGCACGCGCGTGCCGTTGACATGGTAGATGGTGGCGGTGCTGAGGTTGCCGCTGTTGAGGGCGACGCCGTTGACACCTGTCTCTGTGCCGAGGGTGAACTGGCAGGTTGACATCTCGCGCGGGGCGAGGATGGAGTAGTTGGTGCCGTCGTAGAGCAGGATGGTGGCCGTGTAGACAGTGCCGTCCACGCCGTTCTCAAAAGGACCGCTGAAGCGCACGTCGGCCACGTCGCCTTCCTTCACGTGGAAGTATTGCGGGTCGAGGCAGCCTTCTTGCACGGCTCCGCTCTCGTTGAGAATGAAGAAGTAGGCGTAGCCCGAATAGAAGCCTGAGGTGCACTTGATGTGCGCGGTGATGTCGAGGTTCTCCTTGTTGACGGTTCCCTGGAAGGCCAGTTGCTCGGCGGGCGTCACCGTGGCCTCGTCGGGAGCCTCCTGGAGGCTGACCTTCTGGCTGTTGCAGATGTGGCGCTCGTCATCGTCGATGAGGGTGAGCAGATAGTCGCCGGGCTCCACGTTGAACGCGTTGACAAAATCGATGTCGATGTCAGCGCCAGGCGCCAAGTCCACTTTTTGCTTGGTGCCCTCGGCCACCTTGCGCCCGGTCTTAGCGTCGAGCAGCAGGGGCTGCACCTCGCCGAGGTAGTTGACGTCGCCCGAGTTGACGATGTGCGCCTTCACTTGGGTTAGTTTCTTGGCGAACATTTCGGTCTCCATCGCCACGCTGTCGGCGTTGAGGCAGAAGTAGTCGGGGTAGGAGAAGGAGGCGTTGCCGTTGGCCACGCTGACGTTGAGGTAGTTGGGGTAGCCCACATACTCGTCGCGGATGGGGTGCCATGGCGACCCGTCCGCGGTGGAGCGGGCGGCGGGGTAGAGGCGATAGGTGCCGTCGGCAAGTGGGCTGAGCGACACGCTGTCGAAGTTGAGGCCGTTGTACATGTAGCCCATCAGCACGGTGTCGGGGGCGTTGAGGCTCTCGATGACGGTCTGTTGCCCGTCGGCGCCGACGGCGACCAAGCCAAAGTGGAGGGGCGCGTCTTGCCAACCGGCGTTGTAGAGGGTGCCGTGGAGCGCCACGTTGAACGGCTCGTCCTTGGCCACTCGGGTCTTGCTGGGCACGAGGCCCTCGCTCGAGACGAGCTCAATGTCCGGGTGGGTGCCTTCCGTGGGGCGCTGGATGCCTGTCACGATGTACTGGTTGTAGTTGAAGCCACCGTCGGCTCCGCCGATACCCTGTGTGGCGGGCGTGAGGGCAGAGGTGCGGAAGTATCCGTTGCTCATGCCTCCCCAGCCCCAGTTAACGTGGATGAGGCCGTTGCGGTCATAGCCGTCGAAGACGAAGCAGTGGCCTCCGGCCGATGAGCGGCCCATGGCGATGAGGGGGCGCTGGTGGTTGAGCTCGTCGATGATGATGCCCTGCCATTCGGTGGACGAGTAGTTTTGGCGTGTGCGGTAGGCGATGCCGCGGTCGTAGCCGAAGTAGTTCACGAGGGCTTGCGGCACGGGCAGGCTGGCTGCGCCGCTGGAACTGGAGTACTGCATGTCGACCGAGATGCCGCAGTGGAGCATCAGCTGGGCCACGGCCTCGCGCGCCTCGTCGCTGCTCTTGGCGTCATACTGGGGCTGCATGGCGTCCCAGTTGTAGTGGGTGTTGGCGAAATCGGCGGTCAGTGTCTTGCCGTACAGGATGGAGGGGGCGTAGGTGTGGCTCCCCACGCCTTGCTCGGGCCAGCGGTTGTAGTACATGACCTGTGCCATGGCCGTGGCCACACAACCGGTGGCGCAGCGTGAGCTGATGTCGTAGGCGGGGCATAGGTCGTTGTAGGGTGCGTCCTGGTTCCACTGTATGTTGCCCAGCAGGGGCTTCACCTCCGTGTCGTAGGAGGGGGCGGAGCTGGTCGCCGACTTCTTGAGGTGGTTGCGCTTGAGATAGCTGACCTGGTCGACGTAGGCGCCTATCCATGCCCGCAGGTTCTCGGGCATGTCGGTCATGGAGAACGAGCCGCTGTCGCTATAGCCGAGTATCTCGTCGGCCTGGTCGTCGGCCGCCACGATCACGTAGCCTTGTGCGCTTGCGGCGTTGAACACGTAGAGGCAGTTTTGCCCGGTGGTGTTGCGGGCCGTGTAGGCCAGTTGCAACTTGGCGGTAGCCTTTCTTGCGTTGCCGACGGCTTGGCGCACGAGAAATTGCCGGGCAATGCTCGTGGCCTGCGAGGGGGTGATGTCCTTGGCGTGGGCGCTTAGGC
>DAIOEQ010000072.1:0-1757 GCA_036746215.1 Prevotella sp. | reverse complement strand
TCTCATAAGCATTTATAGTTGTGTTTGTTGGCCGCAAAGGTACGAAAAAAGGCTAAAAACTGATTATTTGTCAGGTTTTAGCCTTTCTAATTCATAAATTGAAAATAAAAAGGGGCTTTTCGTGAAGTCTGTGGCGGGCGACGGGCTTGTCCCGGGCGTTTGGATCGGATGCTTTCAGCATGGGCTGCTCGTCTTCGACAGTCTCTGGTAGAGCGAGGGTGTCATGCCTGTCATCTTCTTGAAGGCGGCGATGAAATTGGAGGCCGACTTGAACCCCACGCTTTCCGATATGCCCTGTATGCTGTAGTTGCTGTATTCGGCGTTGTCCTTCATGCGGCGCATGGCTTCCTTGATGCGGTGCTCGTTGAGGAGGGTGCGGAAATTCTTGTTGAAAGAGGTATTGATGGCTTGCGACACGTAATTGGTGTTCGACCCGACGATTTGCGCCAAGGCGGACAGGCTGAAGTCGGGGTCGCAGTAGTTGCGTTCGTCCTTGAGCGCCTCGGCGATGCTCTGCAGCAGTTGCTCGTTGACGGCGGTGGGCTTGCTGGGTGTCGCGGCCTCGTCGGAAGGGGGAGAGAGGGGCGCGGCCTCGCCCTTGGCTTCGACCAGCTCGTTGTTGCGGTCATACAGGGCGATGTTGGTGTCGTATAGCACCTTGCGCTGGCGCTTGATGATGATGATGGCCGCCACGGCGGTCATCACGAGGATGGCCAGCATCACCAGGCATATCTTTTGGTAGAGGATGGTCTTCTGCTGGCTGCTGATGATGAGTTGGGTCTGCCGGTTCTCATAGTTGAGGTGCTGGTTCTTGATCTTGGAGTACTCGTTGAGGTTGAGCAGCGAGTCGTTGTATCTGAAGAACTCGTTTTGGTAGTGGAGGGCCTTCTCCTTGTTGCCCATCTTGGTGTAGATGCGCATGAGCCCCTTGTAACAGTCGACAAGGAGGTAGGCGAAGGCATTGCTGTCGTGTGGGCCCGACTGGCGGTTGATCTCGTGGGCCAGGGTGTCATACCTTAGCAGGGCGTCAAGGGCCTGCCGCAGCTGTCCTTGTTTCTCGTAGCTCTGGTAAATCTCCGAGTAGGGATACACCTTCAGCTGGTTGGGAAGATGGTAGGTGCTGGCGGTTGCGATGGCCTTGTCCATCCACTTTATCTTCTCGTCTTGCCTGTCGCGGCTTCCGGCTATGAAGCCGTTGTTGAAATAATAGTAGAACAGTTGCGTGCCGCGGTCTACGCCCCGCAGTTCTTTCACCATCCGGTTGAGGCGTTCAGCGTAGTCCACCTTCCCGATGTTGCAGCTTGCGCCAATCATGTTGTTGAGAAACTTAAACTGCATCCCGGTGTTGCGAGCCGTCCGGCTCAGGTGGAAACCGCTTTCGTAGATGTCGAGAGCTTGGGCAAAGTCTTGGTAGACGGAGTAGATGCCGCCTATGTTATAGTAGGTGTCGAGCAGGTCGGCTGTATCCTTGCGCGAATAGCCTTCCTCCATCTGGACAAACTTCAGGAAGCACGACAGGGCGGTGTTGTAGTCGCCCTTGTGCAGGCAGGCTGTGCCCTTGAGCATGACTTGGCGGGCGGCGCCGGCCTTCTGCCCGGCGCCTTGGGCGGGTAGGACGGTGGCGAAGGCCACCAGGAGTGACAGGACCAATGCCAGGATTATCTGCATGGATGAGATGGGGACGGCTGTTTTGCGGATTCTGAATATGGGTGTCATGTCGTCAGAATGTCAGTTTCATGTCCAGGTGGAGCAGGCCC
>DAIOEQ010000071.1:0-8924 GCA_036746215.1 Prevotella sp. | reverse complement strand
AGCGCATGGTCAATCACCCGGCCTGCCTCGGCCACATGACTGGCCATGCGCAGGATGTTATCCTTGACTGCCGGGTTGACGCCCTCCATTAGCGGCAAGATGTTCAGCCGCAACTTGTTGCGCTGGACGTCGTCCTCAAGGTTGGTGTGGTCGACGACGTAGTCTTGCCGCAAGTCGGCTAAGTAGTCGAGCACCTCCTGGCGGGACACGGCCAGCATGGGACGCAAGATGTTGCCGTTGCGCCACTTCATGCCCTGCAGTCCACCTATGCCCGTGCCGCGGATGATGTTGAGAAGGATGGTCTCCACCTGGTCGTCGCGGTGGTGGGCCACGCAGATGCCGTCGGCCTTGATGTCGCGGCAAAGCGAAGCGAAATAATGGTATCGCAAGTCGCGGGCGGCCATTTCAATCGACACTTGATGCAAATGGGCATAAGCCTTTGTGTCAAAGTGGATTCGGTGGAGCTCCACGCCTAACCTTTCACACAATGTCTCGCAGAAGAGCTCATCGCGGTCGCTCTCCTCACCCCGCAGGTGGAAGTTGCAGTGAGCCGCATGCGCGCGATAGCCCAGCGCCACGAGGGCGCGCAACAACGCCACGCTGTCGGGACCGCCCGACAGGGCGACAACATAAAAGCCGTCATGACGCAAAAGGTCATGACGGCTTATGGCGTTTTCTATTTTTCCTAAGAAGTCTTTGTTCATGGAGTCATCATCGTTGACGGGCACGTTGGCCCCGGTTTATTCCACGTAGAGCACCAGTCCCTTGAGGTATTCACCTTCGGGGTGGTAGATGTTGATGGGGTGGTCGGCCGGTTGATGGAGCTGGTGGAGGATGCGCACCTTGCGCCCCGACTGTGCCGCGGCCGTGAAGACCGCGCTGCGGAACTGGTCCTTGCTGACCGCCTGTGAGCAACTGAAGGTGAACAGCAGGCCTCCCTCCTTTACCAGGCGGATGCCCTTGGCGTTGAGACGGATATAGCCTTTCAGGGCGTTGTGGAGCGCCGCGCGATGCTTCGCGAAGGCAGGCGGGTCGAGCACCACGATGTCATACTTGTCCTCCCGACCCTCCAGGAAACGGAACGCGTCTTCGCAGAAAGCCTCGTGGCGCGTGTCGCCTGGGAAGTTGAGGGCAACGTTGCTATTGGTGATTTCTATAGCCTTCGCGCTGCTGTCGACCGAGTGTACGCACTGGGCGCCACCCCGCAGGGCATAGACCGAGAAGCCGCCCGTATAGCAGAACATGTTGAGTACCGACTTGCCCTGTGAGTAATGTTCAAGGAGCGAGCGGTTCTCGCGCTGGTCGACGAAGAACCCCGTCTTCTGGCCGCGGAGCCAGTCGACATGGAATTTCAGGCCATTCTCCACGGCCACGTTGTCATCCGTGTGGCCGAAGATGAAGCCATCCTCTTCGTCCAGGTGTGCCTTGTAGGGCAGTGTGGTCTCACTCTTGTAGTAGACCTGGCGGATGCGGTCGCCCATCACGTCGGTGAGCGCCTGGCAGATGTCCATGCGGCATCGGTGCATGCCCACGCTGTGGGCCTGCATGACGGCGGTCGGTCCATAGCAGTCGATGACCAAGCCGGGCAACCAGTCGCCCTCGCCATGCACCAGGCGGTAGGTGTTGTTCTGCGGGTTGTCGGCGATGCCGATGCGCTGGCGCATGGTCAAGGCCGCGGCCAACCGCTCATGCCAAAAGGATGTGTCGATCGTGATGTCGCTAAACGACAACACACGCACGGCGATGCTGCCCACCTGATAGTGGCCAACCGCGATGAAATCGCCCGAATGGGTGATGACGCGCACCGTGTCGCCCTCCTCGAGGCCGTCGTCGGCGCGCTGGATGGCACCAGAGAAAATCCAAGGATGAAAGCGTTGTAACGACTCCTCCTTGCCTTTTTTCAGATAAACGTTCTTGTACATGGCGTGTTATTGATCTTCGTTAGAATGCGTTTCTGCGGTCGCGGCGACGAGTTCCCCGCAAGCCTGCGGGGCGGACAACTCGGGCTCCGGCACACGCACCAGCTCATATTCCTTCGTGGCGTGCAGGCGAAGAATCTCCTCATAGAGCAAGATGCAGCTCCATGCGTCAATCGCCGCATATTGGCGTTGCTTATTGTCGAGGAGCGGCGCTTCCCAGTTGGACAGCCGCTGGCGCTTGGATATCTTTTCGTGGAAAATGTTGGCGTAGAGTTTTTGCAAGCTCAAGTCTTCGATGCCGAGCTTCGGCACGATGTCTTGCAAGTCGATGAAGAGGCCGGGAGTGAACTTCTCGCGCTCCTCAAGGCCGCGGATGTCGTCATGCCACGAGAGGCCAATCTTCTTGACCGTGGTGTCTTCGAGGAGTTGCTTGATGGCCGGTGTGATGCCCGTGAGATTGAGGCGGAAGAGAAAACAGGTGGTGCGATTGGACACTTGCAACAAGGATACCTGGTGGTGCTCACCCTTGTGGAAGGCGGGCTTGGTCTCGGTGTCTACCCCGAGAATGTCGCTGGACAGAAGATAATCCACGGCTTTTTGCGTTTCGCCCGGCGAAATGATGGAGATGATTCTACCCGGGAACTTCACTTGTGGCAAGCCTGTGATGGCCTTCTTGTCGAACTTGTTGTACAGTGTCTTCTTCATTTTCTCTTCGTAACAGCTTGCAAAAGTATAAAAAAGTTATGATACTTTCTAATTTTTTAAGATGAATTGTAGCCTGCATATTGCAATTTTTTTGGTTTTCGGCTTTCTTTTCCGCTTTCTAAACTCTGACCGTGAAATATGATAAGCCAAGACGGGGCAGCTATAATCATGCGTTTCGACGTTCCGAAAAACATCCTTGAGGGCCAACGCATATTTTTTAAAAGTTAAGCGCCTTTTCCTTTGATTTTACGGTAAAATCTATTAATTTTGCATCGGACAAAACTACAATCAAAATGAGAAAAAAGAAAACTGAGAGCAAGTCGAAGTCGTTCGGCTATGCTATCGGCTTACAAAATATACTGGAAAGTGAGACCACGGGCTTTTTCACGGGACTTTTGTTGCTTGCCTTGGCGGTGGTGACCATCATCGCCATGGTGTCGTATCTCTATACGGGGCAAGTGGACCAAAGCACCCTGGAGAGCTTGCGCCCGGGCGAATGGCTCAACCAGCACCATGAATTCGCAAATAGCTGCGGTTCCATCGGCGCTTTGGTGTCCTATTATCTCATAACCGTCAACTTCGGCTTTCCCGCGTTCCTCATACCCTTCTTTTTCGTCCTCGCGGCCTTGAAGATGATGCATGCCTACAGCGTGAACTTGCTGAAGTGGTTCTTGTGCCTGGCCATCATCATGATTTGGACTTCCGTCGCCTTGGCCACATTTCTCTCGCCCTTTGCCGGAGACATGGTGTTTAACCCTGGCGGCGCGCACGGATTGTTGTGTAAGCAATTCTTGGAGAACCTCATCGGCCCTCCCGGACTGACCGCCGTGTTGCTGGTGGTGGCCCTGGCGTTTCTCACCTACCTCACATCCGAGACCATCGAAGTGGTGAGGAAGGCTCTCAACCCCGTGAAATACATTCGTAGCAAGGTGAAGTTCACCGTGACTGACAATACGGGAGACAAGGAGGTGGAAGTGGAATCCTCCTATGTCGAACAGGATAACGTGAAACCTGTGGTGTCGACGGCGACCAGTGACAGTGACACGGATAAGCCCCACGTGGTGGACCTCACTGACACGACACAAGGCCAGGAACCTGTGGCGAAGCAGGAGGAAATGGCGCCCCTGCAAGTCACCAACGCCAATGAGGTGAAGCATGAAGATACCTCGCTCATCATTGAGAAGACAGGAGAGGAAGACAAGGCCACGGGAAACACGGTGGGCGGCGACGACCGTCCGCAGGCGCCCATCAATCCTTGGGACCCCTATGCGAGATACAAGTTCCCCATGTTGACGCTCCTCAAGAAGTATGACACCAACGCCAACATTGACATGGACGAGATCAAGGCCAACAACGCTCGTATCATCGAGGTGCTCAACAGCTTTGGCGTGCAGATAAGCAAGATCAACGCCACCGTCGGCCCGACGGTGACTCTCTACGAGATTACGCCAGCTGAGGGCGTGCGCATCAGCAAGATACGTGGGTTGGAAGCAGACATCGCGCTGAGCCTGTCGGCTCTCGGCATCCGCATCATAGCCCCAATACCAGGCAAGGGAACCATAGGCATTGAGGTGCCCAACAAGAACCCACAAATCGTCTCGATGGAAAGTGTCCTCAACTCCAAGAAGTTCCAGACCACCAAGATGGCACTTCCGATGGCATTGGGTAAGACCATCACCAATGAAGTGTTCATGGTCGACTTGGCCAAAATCCCCCATCTGTTGGTGGCCGGCGCAACGGGTATGGGTAAGTCTGTGGGACTGAACGCCATCATCACCTCCTTATTATATAAGAAGCACCCAAATGAGCTGAAGTTTGTGCTGGTCGACCCTAAGAAGGTGGAGTTCAGCGTATACAGCAAGATAACGCCACACTACATGGCGGCACTGCCCGAAAATGAGGACGAGCCCATCATCACCGACGTGCAGAAGGTGGTGCGCACGCTCAATTCGCTTTGCAAACTGATGGACCACCGATACGACCTGCTCAAGAAGGCGCAGGTGAAGAAAATCGATGAGTATAACGACAAGTTCATACACCACCGCCTGAACTTGACGGACGGCCATGAGTACATGCCGTACATCGTAGTCATCATTGATGAGTTCGGAGACCTCATCATGACGGCGGGCAAGGAGATAGAGCTCCCCATCGCCCGCATCGCCCAGTTGGCGCGCGCCGTGGGCATACACATGATTATCGCAACACAGCGCCCGACGACGAAAATCATCACGGGTAACATCAAGGCCAACTTCCCTGGCCGCATGGCCTTCCGCGTGGCGTCGCAGATTGACTCGCGCACCATCCTCGACCGTACGGGCGCCGAGCAACTGGTGGGACGTGGCGACATGCTGTTCCTTTCGGGAGGCGATCCCGTGCGTGTGCAGTGCGCCTTCATCGACACGCCGGAGATAGAGGCCATCAACGACCACATCGCCGACCAACCTGGACCGACGGATCCCATGGAACTGCCGGAGCCCGACGATCCGCAAGGTGGCGCCAGCGGTCCCGGAGGCGATTCCAACCTTGGCAGTCTCGACACCTTCTTCGATGATGCCGCACGCGCTATCGTCATCACACAACAGGGCTCGACGAGCATGATACAGCGCCGCTTCTCCATCGGATACAACCGCGCCGGACGATTGATGGACCAGCTGGAGGCGGCGGGCATTGTGGGAGCGGCTCAAGGATCGAAGCCCAGAGAGGTGCTCATTGCCGATGAGAACACGCTCAACGTGACCCTGGCTCAAGTGCATGGGAACCGGTGATCCGCGTTAAAGCAACTTAAACAACGTAACATGACGTGCCTTTGTGCGTCATGTACTTACATACCAATGATAAAAAGACATGAAGAAATCTATTATCGTGTTGCTCCTGGCGACGCTCCAGGTGATAGGCGCTTACGCGCAAAACCCCACGTTGGCGCGTAAGGTGCTTGACAAGACCGCTGCTGTCGTGGGAAACAAGAAAGGAGCCATGGCCAAGTTCACCGTGTCGGGAAGCAAAATCGGAACGACATCTGGCACCATTGCCATCAAGGGCTCCATGTTCCACGCCAGCACGCCGAAGGCCATCGTGTGGTTCAACGGCAAGACGCAGTGGAGCTATCTGAAGTCGACCAATGAGGTAAACGTCTCCACGCCATCGGCAGCCCAGCGCATGCGGATGAACCCTTACGCGTTTATCACGCTCTATAAGAGCGGTTACAACCTCGGGGTGACGACAAAAGGTGCCAACCATGTGGTGCACATGACGGCGCAAAGCAAGAAGCAACCCGTGCAGGAGATTTATCTCACGGTAAACAGTAAGACCTACACGCCCTCGATGGTCAAGATGAAGGAGAACGGCGCATGGACCACCATATCAGTCAATGGGTTTAAGGCGAAGAGCTTGCCCAATAGCACGTTTACCTTCAAGCAAAAGGAATTTCCATCAGCGGAGGTCGTTGACCTGCGATAATACAGACAGCAGACCTGCGATAATACAGACATCAGATGAAATACAACGACCTGAACCCACACCTATCCTTTTATCAACTATTTAAGTTGTTAAGAAGACATCGCCAGCTGGCCGAGCGTCGCAATCCCATGTTTTATGCCAACAAGATGGCCCGATGGGTCATTGGCTTTGTCATGACCTTGATGGCGTTGTATCTCATCATGTTTGCCATCTTGTTGGCACTCGACGCCAACAACTCGCGAAGTCATACCTCATTGGAATACATCTTCGGTGTGATGCCAATCATCTTGACTATCGATTTCGGTGTGAGGTTCCTGGCACAACAAACTCCTTCGCAGATTATCAAGCCTTACGTGTTGCTTCCACTGCCTCGCTACGCGTGCATAGACAGCTTTCTCCTTACCTCTCTCCTGAGTGCTGACAATCTCATTTGGTTCGCCTTGCTGGTGCCTTTTAGCTTGATGTCTGTCGTATTCAGCTACGGGGTGTTGCCCACCCTGTCATTGTTGTTGCTCTATTACCTCCTCATCTTGGCCAACAGCCAGTGGTATTCCATTTGCCGCACCTTGATCGTAGAGAACCAATTGTGGTGGGGTTTGCCGATTGTGGTCTTATTTGCCGTGTACAGTGTGTGGGCCTTTTCTGACTTTACGACCTTTTTCAATTGTTATGCCACAGTGGGCAGAGGACTGGAACATGGCAACATCTTGCCCCATCTCATCGCCTTGCTGGCGCTTGTCGGATTGACAATGGTCAACCGCCGCTTGCAATATAACAATGTGTGGCGCGAGATGGGTAAGCAGAAAGTAACCAAATTGAGAAGCGTCAGCACCTTCTCTTCCCTCAATCATTTCGGTGAAATCGGAGAATACATCAAGATGGAAATCAAGTCGCTCATGCGCAACAAAAACCCGCGGAAGGCCTTTGTCTCGGCCACGCTCATCGTCTTGGTGCTGAGCTTGATTATAACATTCACGGACGTTTATGACAATGATGTGATGGTCAACTTCTGGTGCTTCTACAATTTTGTCATCTATGGTGCCATGTTGCTCATACGTGTGATGTCGTTTGAGGGAAATTACATCGATGCGCTGATGGTGAGAAAGGAAAACATCTTGAAACTGCTGATGGCCAAGTACTACTTCTTTTGTGGGCTATTGGTGTTCCCCTTTTTGCTGATGCTGCCCATGGTCTTCATGGGCAAATGGGACATCTTGATGTTGTTGGCCTTTGGCACGTTCACCGCAGGCTTCCAATATTGCGTCCTCTTGCAAATGGCTGTCTACAACAAGCAGAAGCTTCCGCTCAATGCGGCGTTTATCAGTAAGACAGGCGTGGAGAACAATGCTGTGCAAATAGTGGTGGAGATGGTTTCCTTCGCCATTCCCATGGTGATCATCACGATTTTAGAGGCTTTTCTTCCCGATTATGTGGCATGGCTTATCATCATGCTGATTGGCGTTGTTTTCATCGCTTGTCACAAGTTATGGCTTCGCAACATTTATCAAAGGATGATGAAGCGTCGCTATGATCACTTGATGGCTTTCCACGCTTAGAAATATAAAATCCCTTAACCCCACTCTAAGTGTCATAAAGAGTGTGAGTTAAGGGATTTCTTCTATTAGTCGGATTACTGTCTAAGCGTCTGTTAAAAGTTTATTTTCATAGTCAAGGTCCATCATGAATGACGATCAACCTAAATCGGAAAGCCATCCGGCCAGGAGCTTCTTGTAGTTCTCCGTTTGGTCTATGAATGTCATGTGTCGCGCTCCATCGAGAAGTTCCCAACGGGCGTTGGGGATGCGGTCAAACATGGTCTTGGCGACGAGAGGCGTACATTCGTCGTTTGTTCCGCTAATGATGAGCGCCCGTTGCTTGATTTCGCCAAGGCGATCCGTGTATTCAAAATCCTTGAGCGTGCCTGTTGGTGTGTATTCATTGGGGCCCCAGGCCGTCACATACGACTCTGTCCCGAAGCGTTTCTTGCGTCGGAAGCACTCAGGTGTGGCCTCTGTTATCTCGTCCGCATGAAGCGCGGTGTAGTGGTCGTTGGCCTTAAGGTATTCCTTCTCATCGAAGTTTCCCGTTTCCACCGCTTGTGCAATGGCCTGTTGCTCCTCAAGTGGCATGAAGGATATCAACCGTTGTTGCTCATGGCTCCATAAGGAACTTGAAGACAAAGTGCTTGACAAGATGACGGACTCAATGCCTTTTGGGCGGCGGTCCACGATATAGGCGATGATGAGCATGCCACCCCACGATTGTCCCAGGAGGTGCACATGGTCGAGGTGGAGATGTTGGCGCAAGGCGTCAAGTTCATCCTCCCATGTCTCCAATGTCCATAGCTCAGGATGCCCTTCAACATAACTCTTGCCACAACCCAGTTGGTCGTAACTGATGATTTGGCGTCGGGTGATCAGCGCCAAGTCGTCGAGCACTTCAAAATAGTTATGTGTTGAGCCTGGTCCCCCGTGGATTAGGAGCAGAGGAGCGTTCTCCGTCTTGTCGCCGACGATACGATAGTAAGTCTCAAAACCTCTGAAGGCCATCTTGCCTTCCACGATTTTGAGCCTGTTGCTACTGGGCTGCGCACTGTTGTATTCCGTCTGATTCATGTTGCTCGGCTATCTGATTCATGTTAATCGGCTATCTGATTCATGTCACCCGGTTATCTGATGAAGTTCATCGGAGTCCACGCCGCTTCCTTGTACGGGCGGTCACCCACAGGCACGCCGTGAAATTTTTTCAAGATCCACGACATGTTATGAGCCATGGTTCTCATGGTCTGCATGCCCTCTATGTCCTGTGCCGTCTGTCCAGGCTCCCGTCCATAGGCAATGTTCC
>DAIOEQ010000070.1:5270-8974 GCA_036746215.1 Prevotella sp. | reverse complement strand
GTGCGGAGCACTTCCTTCTGCCAGTCGACGTTGCCGCCGTTGTTGTCTATGTTGATGCCCGTCTTCTCACCGAGGTCGAGGAGTTGCTGTGCGCTCATCATGTCGAGCGTCTTGGCCACGCGGTCGAAGCCCACATAGCCGTTGTAGCTGACGTTGGTGCGTCCGGCCTTGCCCTTCTTCGTGGTGATGATGATGACGCCGTTGGCCGCCTTGGAGCCGTAGATGGCGGTGGCGGTGGCGTCGCGCAGCACGTCGATCGACTCAATGTCGTCGGGGGCCACCATGGAGATGTCCACGCCGGGTATGCCGTCGATGACATAGTAGGGCTGCATGGCCTCACCCGTTCGGAGCGACGAGGCGCCACGCAGCGAGATGCTGGGCGTGCCGTTGGGGTCGCCTGTGGAGGTGACGACGAGACCGGGCACCTTGCCCTGGAGCATCTGGGCGGGGTCGGTGAACACGCCCTGGTTGAGGTCCTTGGCGTTGACGGTGGTGATGGACGACGTGACATCCTTGCGGCGCATGGTGCCGTAGCCCACGACCACATACTCCTTGAGCGTCTGGTCGGCCTCCTTCATCCGCACGTCCTGACCCGGCGTGATGACCAGTGGCTCATAGCCCGTATAGGTCACGCGCAACTTGGCGCCAGCCTTGGTGGTGGTGAGGCGGTAACGACCGTTGGCATCGGTCGTCGTGCCGTTCTGCGTGCCCTGCTCGAGGACACTCACGCCGACGAGCGGCTCGCCATTGGCATCGGTGATGACACCGGTCTTGAGACCCTGTGCCATGGCCGTGGCGCCGCAAAGCAACAAAGCGGCGGATAGCAGCGGGCGCCGCAATCCAACCTTCACTTGGCTCTTACTTTTCTTCATAAGCGTTCATTTGATTGGTTTATAATGATGGTTAGTTATGTTCTTGGTCATGGGGCGATGGT
Source organism: Prevotella sp. (assembly GCA_036746215.1). GTDB lineage: Bacteria > Bacteroidota > Bacteroidia > Bacteroidales > Bacteroidaceae > Prevotella. The sequence continues at coordinate 8,040 of DAIOEQ010000070.1, read as the reverse complement.
CCCAGTGTTGCTCACGCCGCCATAGTCGATGCCTGCGGCTGCCGTCACGTGCACATCGGCCGCGACGGCCGTGGCCTTGCCCACGTAGAGGCCGTAGACCTTGTCGCTGACGAAGCCCTCTCCCTTGCAGGGGCGCTTGTCGTAGACGCCGCCCGGGTAGGCCGTCTGCCGCCGGAGGTTGAGGCGCACGTTGGTGAGCGTGATGTCGCGCACCTTGGTGTCGGTGTCGCCCCCGATGAAGCATCCGTTCTCCGACGTGGCGAAGATGTTAGTGAAATGGATGCGGCTCACCTCACCCGAGCGTCCCTCGGTCTGTCCCTCGGGGAAGCGCCAGTTGGCATCCTTGTGGTTGCCGTCGGCGCGCGGATAGGAGGTGACATAGATGGGCTCGGCCTTGCCCCACCACACGTCAGACCACAGGCGGCAGTCCATGATGATGTTGGAGAACATCACATCGGTCACGGTGCCCTCGTCGCGGTTCTGTATGCCGAGGCCGCGGTTGCTGGCCGTGATGACGCAGTCGGCTACGGTCACGTTGTAGATGGAGTCCATGTTCTCCGAGCCAATCTTCACGGCGCACGAGCGCGAGGTCATGGTGCAGTTGGTGACGGTGATGTCATGGCAGGAGCCATACTCGGCAAACTCACGGCGGTTTTTGAGGCAGACGCAGTCGTCGCCCGAGGTGATGTGGCAGTTGGCGATGCGCACATTGCGCGAGTGGTCGATGTCGATGCCGTCGCCGTTGCGTATCTTGAGGTTGTTGAGCAGGTCGATGCCGTCGATGACCACGTCGTCGCAGCCCACGAGGTGGATGGTCCAATAGGCGCCCTCGCGGATGGTGAGGTCGCGCAGGTTGACCTTGCTGCAGCCGTAGAGGGTGAGCACGTGGGGCCGGGGGTCGAAGGTGGTGACGGGCTTCAGCTCATAGGAGTCGCTGAGCTCGCGGCCCATGAACGCCACGCCGTTGCCGTCGATGGTGCCGCGGCCCGAGAAGGCGATGTTGTCGCAGCCCTTGGCCCACAGCCACAACATGCCCTCGCCCTCGTTCTTGCCGAAGGCGCTGAGGCGGTAGCGGCGCTCGTCGGGATGGGCCTTGAGCGTTGCGGTGGCGTCGAGGTGGAGCTCCACGTTCGACTTCAGTTGGATGGGGCCGGCCAGGAAGGTGTGGTTGCGGGGGAAGAGAACCTGGCCGCCGCCCTCGGCCGAACACTGGTCGATGGCGCGCTGGATGGCCGCAGCGTCGTCGGCCTGGCCGTCGCCCTTGGCGCCAAAGGCGGTGACATCGTAAACATGAGACTGGGCCTGTGCGGTCAGCACGGCAAAGAGTATTAATAGGTATGTGGTCAGCTTGCGCTTCATTGGGATTGGTTTTATCGATGCAAATATAAAGCAAATATGTTACAAATCCATGTCTGCGGACAATTTTCTTTCAAAAAAAACATGAAGATTGTGTTTCAATGGTGTTATCCCACTACAAGCGAGCTGGTTAGTAATGCTCCAGGAAGGGGATGGCGGAGTATGAGCAGCCCACAGGCCTGGCGGAAGGCTTGGCCCGGATAATCTTAATAAGGTAACCTCATTACAAACTGCAATGCTGATTTCTTGATGCCTTTCGTCTCGTTTTCGATTTCTTTTTCCTATCTTTGCACCAAAACAATAGGACTTATGACAATAGAGGAAAAGACAAAAATAGAGGAGCGCATCGTCGATGTGCTTAAAACGGTCTACGACCCTGAGATCCCTGTCAACATCTGGGACCTCGGCATGATTTACAAAATCGACGTGAAGGATGACGGGAACGTCGACATCGACATGACCTTCACCGCGCCGTCGTGCCCCGCGGCCGACTTCATCCTGGAGGATGTGCGCACCAAGGTCGACAGCGTCGAGGGCGTGAAAGCCGCCAATGTCAACCTTGTCTTCGAGCCCGCATGGGACCAAAGCATGATGAGCGAGGAGGCAAGGGTGGAGCTGGGCTTCGAATAGCGACTGGCTCGCCGCCCTCACCCACACCGAACACTTACGCAACAACATCACTACGCTTATGGCAAAGAACGTGTATTTTCTGAGCGACGCCCACCTGGGCTCGCTGGCCATACCGCATCGGCGGATGCAGGAACGCCGTTTGGTGCGGTTTCTCGACAGCATCAAGGAAAAGGCTTCGGCCATCTATCTCTTGGGCGACATGTTCGACTTCTGGGACGAGTACCGCTTTGTCGTCCCCAAGGGCTACACCCGCTTCCTCGGCAAACTGTCGGAACTGACCGACAGCGGCGTGGAAGTGCACTTCTTCACGGGCAACCACGACATCTGGACGTATGGCTACCTCGAGGAGGAATGTGGTCTCATCGTGCACCGGCAGCCGCTCACCGCCGACATCTACGGCAAGGAGTTCTACATGGCCCACGGCGACGGGCTGGGCGACCCCGACAAGAAGTTCAAGTTCCTCCGCTGGATGTTCCACAGCCGGACGTGCCAGCGGCTGCTCAACTTCGCGCACCCCTGGTGGGGCATGCAGCTCGGACTCAACTGGGCCAAGCACTCCCGGCTCAAGCGGGTCGACGGCAAGGAGCCGCCCTACATGGGCGAGGACCGCGAGCACCTGGTGCTCTGGACGAAGGAGTACATGAAGACCCACCCCAACATCGACTATTTTCTCTACGGCCACCGCCACATCGAGCTCGACCTGAGCATGCCGCGCGAGAACGGGCACACGGCCCGCATGCTAATCCTCGGCGACTGGATCACGCAGTTCACCTACGCCGTTTTC